>PGYD01000102.1 GCA_002839495.1 Planctomycetes bacterium HGW-Planctomycetes-1 | reverse complement strand
TTGATAATACTCAATACGATGATAAGGAATCAGACGTTATGGACGGAAGAAATAATTCTAAAAAATCCTTGAAATTAAACACAGCCGCTCTGTGGCTAACAATAATTTATATCTCTGTGTTCTCTGTGAGCTCTGTGGCTAAATTATATATCTCTGTGGCTAATAATAAATATTCTTTTTCTCCGTGGTTAGTGTATTCGTTGCCCGGGTTTTGCGCCGCTGTCTATACCGAGCATAAATATATCCTTGCCGCCGGGTCCGGCCGCAAGAATCATTCCCTCTGACAAACCGAATTTCATCTTTCTCGGCTGAAGATTTGCAACGCATATAACTAATTTGCCGACAAGCACTTCCGGCTCGTATGCCTTCGCAATCCCTGCGAAAACACTCTTTGTTATCCCGCCTATATTCAGTTCCAGATGCAGCAGTTTATCTGCGCCTTCGACTTTTTCCGCCTTTACGACCTTCGCCACCCGCAAATCGACTTTTTTAAAATCGTCGATTGTGCATTCCGCCTCGAGCGGCTCGTCAAGAGTTACCTGTGGTTTTTGCTCTGCCGACTTGTCCGCCATAGCTTTAGCGTCGGCGGATTCGTTTTTACTTTCTTCGAGCATAGCTTGTACCTTTTCCTTATCTACTCTTTCAGCAAGTCTTACATATTCATTTATCTTTTTATTTTCCAAAACCTTCTCAACATCTGCGAACGATAGGGATTCTACGCCGAGAATCTTTTCAATTTTTCCGACAAATTCCGGCAGTACCGGCTTTAAATAAATCGCCAAAATTTTCACCGCGTTTACAATTGCGGTCAGAACAACGCGGGTTTTTTCAGCATCGGTTTTTATCATCGACCATGGCTGATTCTGCTCGACGTATTTATTGGCTATATCCGCCAGTGCCGCTATCTGTCTGATAGCCGAAGCGTAATCGAGATTTTCATATTCGTTTATTATTTGTTCTTTCGCTGCGGCAAGCTGATTGAGCAATTCTTTGCCTTCTTTATCAATTGTTCCGAGTGTTGAATCAAGTTTACCCGTCAGCATCGGCACCGACCTGCTGGCGAGATTTGCCAATTTGCCGATGAGGTCCGAATTTACTTTTGCGACAAAATCGTCAAGGCTCAGGTCGATATCTCCGACACCGTCAGTCAGTTTGCTTGCGTAGTAATATCTCAGATATTCCGGGTCAAGGTGTTTGGTGTATGTTTCAGCCTTGATAAATGTGCCTTTCGATTTGCTCATCTTTTCGCCGTTAACGGTAAGGAATCCGTGCACGAAAAGTCTTTTTGCAATCTTAAATCCGCTGCCCATCAGCATCGCCGGCCAGAACAATGCGTGAAAATACATAATGTCCTTGCCGATGAAGTGATAAAGTTCGTATTCTTCGCCGTTCCAGACCTTCTCGAAGTCCAGCCCGTTTTTATCGCAGTAATTTTTACAGCTTGCCATATAGCCGATTGGCGCATCGAGCCAGACGTAGAAAAATTTATCTTCTTCGCCCGGAATTTTAAATCCGAAGTAAGGCCCGTCCCTCGAAATATCCCAGTCTTTTAATCCTGCCGAGAACCACTCGTCCAGCTTATTTGAAACGCTTTTGCCGGTGTATCCGCCCGCCATAAGCTCTTTTAGTTTTTTATGATAGTCGGCAAGCCTGAAAAAGTAATGAATGCTTTTTTTCCTCACGGGTTCTTTTCCGCACGTCGCGCAGGCAGGCTTAATTAACTCTGTTGGCTGGTAAGTCGCTCCGCAGGTATCGCACGAATCGCCGTACTGGTTTTCGGCTTTGCATTTCGGACAGGCCCCTCGGATAAATCTGTCCGGCAGAAACATATTACAGCCGTCGCAGTACGCCTGTTCGATTTCGCCTTTGACAATCGAGTCTTTTTCGACAAGCCTGTTAAAAATCAGCTCGCTTAATTGTTTGTTTTCTTCTGAGTGTGTGGAATAATAGTTGTCAAACTCGATATGGAAACTTTCAAAATCTCTTATATGCTCTTTGTGAACTCTTTTAATAAGTTCTTCCGGCTCGATTCCTTCCGCCCGTGCCCGTATCATTATCGGCGTGCCGTGCGTATCGTCCGCGCAGAAGTAAAGGCATTGGTTTCCGTTTGCCTTTTGGAATCTGACCCATATATCGGTTTGCAGATATTCTACGAGATGGCCGATGTGTATCGGCCCGTTGGCGTAGGGAAGCGCTGAGGTTACTACGATTTTTCTGTTCATTTACTGCTCCGGCCTGTCGGCAGGGCCGTCTCCCTGACCGTTCCCTTCATCGACATCCTTGTCGATATCCTCTAAATCCGCCTCATAGTTTTCGGCCCGTCTGTTTGTATCAGTCTGTTGCGGCGGCATCTGAATAATTTCTATTTCTTCAACCGGCACAGCAAAAACCGTCCCGTCGTCCGTTCTTATGGAAACAAGCTGTGTAAGTATTTGCGTATCGATTACGAAGCCTTCGCCGTGTGGTGTTTTTACCCGTGTCCGTTTTCGGGGCAGCCGTTTCACAAGTTCACGATATGTATGGTCTTCATATCGCAAACAGCATTTAAGTCGTCCGCAATACCCAGAAATCTTTGCGGGGTCCAGCGTCGCTTTTTGCAGCTTCGCCATTTTCATATTTACCGGCTTTAGAATCTTCAAAAACCGAGCACAACAACAGATTTCTCCACAAACTTCGACGTCGGCAGCGATTTTGGCGGCGTCACGGGAGCCGACCTGACGCATCTCAATCCGCGTCTGAAACTCCTTGGCCAACCGCTTAACAAGCTCCCTAAAATCAATTCGCGTATCAGCAGTAAAATAAAAGATTATCCGCTCCCCGCCGAAAACATGCTCAATATCGACAAGTTTCATCGGCAAATTCAATTCCCTGATAACCTCTTTGCACTTTTTAAGCTCTTCCTTTGCCCCGATATTGACGTGATGCTCATCGCTCAAATCCTGCGCGGTTGCGTAACGGACGAATTTGCCGCCCTCTTTAATGGGACAATCCGCCTTGCCGACCTCGTAATAATCGACAACGGCATCCTCATTTTTCTTGAAAACCCCGCCCCTATAGCAGAACTTGCCCACAACCTCGCCGATTTCAAGACCCCTTTCCGTCTTTATCATCACCTTGCTGGCGGCCTTGGGCATACTCTTCTCATTGTGCTCAAACCATCCGACAATGGCAGTCTTGCCGTAGCGGACGAGCATCTTCTTTTCGGCCGGATGATGACTCGGCTTGGATTTTTGTTCTGTATCGCTCATTAACCTGTCTTCATTATCTAAAATACCTACGAAACCTTAATTATACCATAATCGGCGCAGTTGAGCAACAAATGCTCGAAAACGAGCTTTTCATTAACCGAAGCGTCAATAAACCGAATCATTTCATAACATAACTCAATTATGTCCGCACAATCCTCAGGACAAAACCTTTCAGCCAGCCGTTTTATCTGAGCCGACTGGTCGAAATGGGTCATTTTGTCGGCGCCCGCAAAAGAAATTTTCATCGCATCCGTAAAAGCCGAAATGATAATAGAAACAATCACCTTTTTTGCCTGTCTGCTCAAATCTGATTTGCTCGTATCAGGTTTGAGCTTCTGCCACGATTCGGACGGGGCCGAAGAAGACGAATTCAGCCATTGCGCAAAATCGACCGCATCAGACACCTGAAATTTACTAAGCCGTTCGATGAGTTCCTTTTTAATCCCGTAAAACGACGGCTCAAGCTGCGTCAATAATTCCGACTGCCCTAAACTGCCGCCTGTGAGCCTTGCCCAGAATTTTGCCTCCTGCTCGCCCTTAGGCGAGGCCTCGCTTAAGGCGGGCTTATTTACATTTTTTTCAGCCAGATATTCGATAATTTTTTCCTCGCTCAAAGGCCGAAAATGAACAATCTGGCACCGCGATTTCGTCGTCGGCAGCAAATCCTCGAGCTTAGTACATAATAATATGATGAAACTTTTGTTCGGCGGCTCTTCGAGCGTTTTTAAAAGCAGGTTTTGACTTGCCTTATTGAGTTTCTCGGCCTCGCTGACTATAAAAACTTTCGATTCTGAAAGACTCGGCTTGAGCTGAACCTTATCGACGAGAAATTCGCGAATGACATCGACCGGCAACTCGATTGCCTGCCTCTTTCTTTTGTTGGCATCATTACTGAGCTTAATCAGCTCCTTGTAAATATGATGAAAATCGGGGTGAGAGTCCGCATCGAACGCCAGACACGAAGGACATTTGCCGCAGGCGTCGTTTTTTACCGGCGATTTGCAAAGCAAAAGTTTTGCCCATACGTTTGCCGTTGTATATTTGCCGATGCCGTCAATTCCCTCGAATATGTAAGCGTGCGGGATTCTGCCCGTCTCGAATGCACGGGTCAATGTATTAACAGCTTTGTCCTGGCAGAAAATTTCAGAAAGATTCATTAATTCTCAAAAATTTTAATTCGTAAATTATCGTCTTAACTTTTTATGTAAATATATTTAACTACCAAAGACCTAAAACAGTATTATCAATTTTATTCTGGATTACTGGAATTCCATTTCCGCCTTGCAAGTACAAGTTATGTGCCCGTTCCGACAAAGACGAAAGCGAAGCGTGAAGTTTATTTTTCGAGTCGTACTTCGGAATTTTGACATTTTCGAGAATATCGGTACCGCGTTGCAAGTTAATGGTATATCCTTCAATTAGATCAGTGATAGGTTTTGAATTCAGGATTGCGCAGAGATAGTGTGCTTCTTCCTTGTCATCCAAAGCACAGAATAGCACCTTAGAATCTGGTATAACCTGTTTTCCTTTTAATACTCCATCGTATTTTGTGGATACAACACAAGCAGTCATATTTTTACCTTGTTCTTTCCACGCTACTTTATAGGGTGCAAATGTATATGTTCCGATGTTATCAAGAAAGTAAAAAGGTCTCTCGTCGGTATAAAATTTACTGTTTCTTTTTCTCGTTTCTTTCAACACTTTTTTGAAATATGAAAGCCACTCATATGTTGCGGTATAGTTCACTCTGAGAATATCTTCAGTAATTTCATTTTGGACGCCTTTTTTATTTTCATGCGGCATGATAATATACGTAGTGCTATTCAGCCCATATCGATCAATATTTCTTCCGCTAATTAACGGG
Organism: Planctomycetes bacterium HGW-Planctomycetes-1; assembly: GCA_002839495.1. GTDB lineage: Bacteria > Planctomycetota > Phycisphaerae > Sedimentisphaerales > UBA12454 > UBA12454. Next base: position 285 of record PGYD01000102.1, on the reverse strand, counting down.
GAAATAAAATCATCTTCCACAAGTCCAACATGTTCACCGCGTTCCTTAACCGCTGGTAATCTTCCACGTTCTAAAAGATTGCATATTTGCAACCTTGTTTTGCCTATACGCTTAGGTTCTTTCAGCAAGTAAACTCCTTTGGCTCCCAGCGGCTCTACACCTTTTCTTCCTTTGTATGGTGACGCGCCGATTGCCTCGCCGAGCAATTCTCTTATCTCTATCGGCTTGCCCGACTCATCTGTGGTGATTACGGTTGCCGCGCCCATAACGGATACCGGCGCCATA
>PGYD01000101.1 GCA_002839495.1 Planctomycetes bacterium HGW-Planctomycetes-1 | reverse complement strand
ACCCGTAAAAAGCCTGTTTCCTGCGGATTTTCACAACTTTTCAAAGAGCGATATACATAACCAATTATATCTATTCGACTTATAACGGGACAGTACTGGCTCGAAAACGCGAATTGCAGATTATATCCTCCGCAGGGCCCGTCAACGTTAATCACTTCACCGGCGAAAAACAGCCCCTTATGAAGTTTCGACTGCATAGTTTTGCCGTCAATCTCATTTATATCTACGCCGCCTCTTGTCGCGGTCGCTTTTTCAACGGATTCTGTGTCCAGCACGGTTAGCGGAAAATGCTTGAGTATCCCGACAAGGGTTTTGCGTAATTTTTTGTTTAGCTGTCCTGCGGTAATTTCAGGGATATTGTTTTCAGCTAAAATTGTCTTGGCAATGACCTTGGGCAGAAACTGCGAGAGTATAGACGACATATTTTGTCTGGGATTGGCCGTGCAGATTGTTTTGTCAAGCTCGTCTGGTTTCATATTCGGCAGCAGGTCTATGGAGATTTTCAGGCCGGCTCCAATTTTTTCGGCGATGTCTCTGCTAAGGTCGAAAACAGCCGGTCCGCCGATGCCGCTGTGAGTGAAAATCATCGCTCCGCAGGCGGAGATTTTTTTACCTGCGATTTTACTCGCCTCGCTGAGTCGAAGCGGGCAGTTTATCACAACGTTCGGTATTCCTATGCCCGCAAGCGATGAGCAGAATTTTTCGGCAGTAATAAGCGGCACAACGACGGCTGTCTGTTTTATGATTTTGTGGCCGAGCGAACGGGCGAATTTATAGCCGTCGCCTGTCGAGCCTGTCTGCGGCCAGCTTACCCCGCCGAGCGCGATAATCAGCGACTTTGCGATGATATTAAATCTTTGCGAATCAATAGCAAACGAACCCCGACCGCAGGGGTCGGGGCTAAACAGTTTTATCGAATGAACCTTTGAGCCGTAGAGAATTTTGACGTTCAGTTTTTCCAGCTCATCAACCAGCACCTTTTTTATGTCGCTTGAGCGTTGACTTTTTGGAAACACGCAGCCGGACGGTTCGACAACGGTTTCGACGCCGCGACGGCGGAAAAAGTCCCTGACTTTTTGGGGGGAAAATTCGTGCATACAATGGCGGACGAATCTGTCGAAAGGTTTGTACGCTTTGATAAGCTCGTCGGGCGTTCCCGTATGGGTAAGGTTGCATCTTCCCCCGCCTGTAAGCAGGAGCTTTCTGCCCGCGGTTGTGTTGGACTCAAGAATAATTACCTTTTTTGAGCCCGCTGCTGCGGCGATTGCCGCCGTCATACCGGCAGGGCCGGCGCCGATTATGCATATATCCGTTTCAATCATATTATTGTTTTGAAAAAAATAAAAAACAGTTTAACATAAATAAAGAAGCAAGGAAATAAGGAAGTAAAGATGTAAAAAAACTCAACAGAGCCGCGACCGTAAGGGAGCGGTTATTTCCTTACTTCCTTATCTCTTTACTTCCTTACTTCATAAAAATAATGAAAGAAAATCCTGAAAAAATCAATATAATGGTTCGACAGGCTCACCACGAGACCGAAGGCGGCGCAAAAGAGGTTCTCAAGATTGCGTTTCCGCTGATTTTAAGCACCTCGGCGATGACGCTGCAGATGTTCGTGGACAGGGTGTTTCTGATGTGGCTCGACCGCGACGCGATGAGCGCAGCGCTGCTGGGCGGAATACTCGGTTTTGTATTCTTCAGCTTCTTTCTGGGCACAGCGAGCTATGCCAATACCTTTGTTTCGCAGTACGACGGCGCCAAGCGAAAAGACAGAATAGGGCCGGCTGTCTGGCAGAGTATCTATTTTGCCGTCGCAGCCGGAGTGATAATGGCGGCGATAAGTTTGTTCAGCAGGCCTCTTATTACTCTTGTCGGGCACGAACCGGAAATTGCGCGTTATGAACTCGTATATTTCAGGATTATGATGCTCGGAGCGATGCCGGGGATTGTGGACGCTGCGTTTTCCTGTTTTCTGACGGGCAGGGGTAAAACGTGGACGGTGATGTGGGTCAATGTTTTCAAAACGTCCGTCAATATCGTACTGGATTACGCGCTTATTTTCGGGCACTTCGGTTTTCCGAAATGGGGCATTGCCGGAGCCGCGGTAGCGACGGTAATTGCCAACGCCGCGGCGTGTGTGATTTATTTTACAATATTTTTACTGCCCGCCTGCCGCAAAAGTTTCTGTACCTCAAATTATGTTTTCGACAGGGAATTGTTCGGCAGACTGATGAAATTCGGCATACCGAGCGGCGTGCAGTTTATGCTCGATATACTGGGCTTTACCCTTTTTGTGGTCTTCATCGGCAGAATCGACGCTGTGTCCTTTGCGGCATCGTCGATGGTATTTCAGATTAACACTCTTTCGTTTATGCCGATGATTGGTTTTGGGATAGCCACGACAATACTCGTCGGCAGGGCGCTTGGCGCTGACAAGCCGCACATCGCGCAGAAGACCACTATCACAGCGGCTAAACTCACTTTCGGCTATATGCTTACTATGGCCGCCGGATACTGGCTCTTTCCAAATGTGTTTATGCTCCCGTTCGAGGCCGGAGCATCAGCCGAGCAGATGGACGCGATGAGACCGCTGGCGAGAACGCTGCTTTACTTTATCGCTTTTTACTGCATTTTCGATACGGGCAATATCATTTTCTCAGCGGCGCTGAAAGGCGCAGGCGATACGAGATTTGTGATGTGGGTTTCTCTTATTCTCAACTGGCTGATTATGGTAATTCCGAGCTGGCTGGCGATAACTTTTCTGAGCGGCAGGGCTTCTTTATATGCGGCGTGGGCGGCGCTGACCGCTTACGTTTGCGCTTTGGCGATACTGTTTTTCCTGCGGTTTGCCGCGGGCAAATGGAAAACGATGAGAGTTATCGAAAAAGCGCCCGCTCTGCCGAGCGCTATGCCTGCCGTGCCGACAGTGGAAACAGAGGCAGGATAAATATAACCGCTTCATTGACAAAAAGTTAAAGAAATCGGCCAAGTTTGGTTTTTTAACTTGTTTTTATAGGACGTCAGGGTTTAAATATATATCTGTCTTGATAAAGGAAAACAGAATAGCGGCGATAGAATAAGTATGAATGATAAATTAAAAATACTGCTTGTAAATCCTGAAGTTCCAAATACATTCTGGAGCCTGAAAAACGCATTAAAGTTCGTTTCCAAAAAAGCACTTCTCCCGCCTTTGGGGCTGCTCACTGTCGCGGCGATGCTGCCGGAATCTTTCGAGAAAAAATTAATCGATATGAACGTAACCCCGTTAAAAGACAGGGATATCAAATGGGCTGACTATGTATTTATTTCTGCAATGTTTATCCAAAAGAACTCCGCCGGGGAAGTAGTAGAAAGATGCGATAAACTCAACGTCAAAGTGGTTGCCGGCGGACCGCTGTTCACCTCGTTTCCCGAACTGATTCCTAATATTGATTATCTTGTCCTTAATGAAGCGGAAATTACGCTGCCGATTTTTCTAAAAGACCTTGCGGATGATTGCGCAAAACCAGTTTATAGAACAGACCAAAAAGCCGAGATGTCAGGCAGTCCCGTTCCGCTATCGCAGCTTATTGATATGAAAAAGTACGGTATGATGGGGCTTCAGTATTCGCGGGGCTGTCCGTTTAATTGTGATTTTTGCGATGTTACGAATCTTCTCGGCCGTAAGGTACGCACAAAGACCACCGGCCAAATAATAGATGAACTTGAAAGTTTTTACATTAATAAATGGCGCGGCGATGTATTTTTTGTTGATGACAATTTCATAGGCAAACGCCAACAGCTTAAAAATGAATTGCTTCCGGCAATTATCGAGTGGATGGACAAAAGAAACCGCCCATTCTCTTTCAATACGCAGGCTTCTATCGACCTTGTGGACGACGAGGAACTTATGACTCTGATGGCCAAAGCGGGTTTCGACGGCGTATTTATCGGCCTGGAGTCTCCGAACGATTCGAGCCTGGCTGAATGCAATAAAACACAAAACATCGGCCGCAACATCGTTGAAGCTATTAAAAAGATACAGCGGTTCGGTATGCAGGTGCAGGCCGGCTTTATTGTCGGTTTTGACAATGATAAACCAAATGTGTTCGATAAATTAATAAACCTGATTCAGGACAGCGGCATAGTAACTGCGATGGTCGGAATTCTTAACGCTCCTCCCGGAACGAAACTGTATCAGAAGATGAAGAATGAAAACCGATTGGCGGAGCAGCCGACCGGCGACAATATGGACTGTACTATTAATTTTGTTCCGAAGATGGATATTCACGAACTTCAGGGCGGATATCTGAAAGTGCTGAATACTATCTACTCACAGAAATACTTTTGCAAACGCATCAAAACCTTTCTGGAAAATTATAATTTCAGCCATAAGACAAAATATAAAATGGGATATCGCGACATCAGGGCTTTTTTCAGGGCAATGTGGCGGATAGGTATGGTAGAAAAAGGCAAATTCCATTATTGGATGCTGATACTGTGGTCATTTAGGGATTTTCGCAGAGTGCCGCTGGCCGTGCGTTATTCGATATTCGGATTTCACTTTCGTAAAATGTCGAAAACCATTCACGCCCAAATGGAAAGACTTGCCGCAACCTCAATGCATATTAACGAATATTAGACTGGCGACAAACCATTATATACAAAAGTAGATAAGAGGAAGTAATCAATTTTTTTGTCCGCCGGGTCTATAAGCCGGGTTCTGTTCCCGCACCTGCCTAATATTCTTGTCATAAGTTTAACATCTGTCCGATGCCGACCACAAAGCATAACAGACGCCTTATAAAAACAAGAATACAAAGCAGGTGCGGGATGCGACCATTTCTCTGGGGTTCGCCATTACTGGCGACCTCAAGCGACCTACCCGCCGGAGTAACGCTCGGGCAGAGCATACCGGCATACTTGGTCTTGCAGGCGGTGGGGTTTGCCTTGCCGATTCTGTCGCCAAAATCGCGGTGCGCTCTTACCGTCCTGCTTCGCTTACTTTCGCAAACTGTGCAGGATTCATTCTGCTTTGCCGCAAAGCTACGCAGGATGAACACCTTTTCACCCTTACCCCGCACCTACTCCATATTCTCTTAAAAGCTGTTTCAATTCTCAAAAGAATACCAAGTAGGTGCGGGGCGGTGTATTTTCTGTGGCACTTTCCCTTTATCTGAAATTTCAAATTTGAAATCTCAAATACGGTGGCTGTTAGCCATCACCGCGCCCTGTCCTGCCCGGACTTTCCTCCCCGCACCTGCTCCATATTCTCTTAAAATCTGTTTCAATTCTTAAAAGAATACCAAGCAGGTGCGGGGCGGCCGCCCGACCCGCCGGACAAAAAAACTCAAAATATAAACTGCTCTGTAGAAAAGAATACATTTAAGTCATAGGTTATGCCGATGATTGATTATAGCAAACGATTTTACAAACTTTTATCGAAAGGATGCCGCTATGG
>PGYD01000100.1 GCA_002839495.1 Planctomycetes bacterium HGW-Planctomycetes-1 | reverse complement strand
TCGATAAATTCGTCGATATCCCGTTCATCCCCGTAAAGAAAGGTTCCCGCCGATGGATTCTCATCGGCTCGCTATTCCAGTTCCAGCCCTCCGAGTTCTTCAAGCTCATCTACATAATCGCGCTCAGTTGGCACCTGCGATACCGAAGCAACTACCGCAATTTCTCGGCGCTCGTCCTGCCTTTCATTTTAACGCTTCTGCCGATGGTTTTGATTCTGCTCGAACCGGATTTGGGAACCGTCCTTTTAATGATGCCCGTATTTTTATCGATGCTCTTCATCGCCGGCGCAAAAACGAAACATCTGCTCGCTATCATCGCCCTTGCTGTTTTTGCCTTTCCGCTCCTCTGGCTCGAAATGCACGACTATCAGCGTATGCGCGTCAGTTCGGTGCTTTTGCAAAGCGATATCGACGGCAGCGAAAGCTGGTTCAAAACTCAGAGCCGAACCCGTCCATGGCTGGGCAAAATGCTCGGCGTAACACCTGAACGCCTTCGCAACTGGGAAGTCGGCGAAGGTTACCAGCTCACACGTTCCAAGCTCGCAATTGCCTCTGGAGGACTCAGCGGTCAGGGCTACAGAAGCGGCCCGTTTATCAAATACAGATTTCTACCCGACCGGCACAACGATTTTATCTTCGCGCTCGTCTGCCATCAGTGGGGTTTTGCCGGCGCGGTTCTGGTCATCGGCCTGTATGCCTTGCTGATTGTCTGCGGCCTTGAAATCGCCGCCGCCAGCAGCGACATCTTCGGCAGTTTCGTCGCTGCCGGAATCAGTATAATCTTCGCTATTCAGGTCCTCGTAAATATCAGTATGACGATTGGTATTATGCCGATTACCGGAATCACGCTGCCGTTCATAAGCTACGGCGGCTCAAGCCTGCTCGTCAATCTCCTCTCCGTCGGTTTAATCAATAATATCGCCAGAAGATAATTTAAACAGGCCGTAATTTTCCTTTTCGGTCAATACCACCCACGCCCGCCAATCCTTTTTATTGATCCTCACAGGTTTTATTTTCCTGACGTTTTTCAGCCATACCAAAACCGCGAATTTGCTGTCGGCTTTGAATTTCCAATACTCATCTTCGCCGAGTATTTTAGCGTTAAATTCGGCCTTTATTTTGGCGATTTTCGCAGGCGTCAAGTTCCTAAACTCCGTAAATGCAGACACTTGCGCAACAGCACACACCGGCCCGCTCGATTCTTTCAATAACAGTTTATCGCCGATAGCTATGCAGTTAAAGGGTGGAACTGCCGTTTTTGTCAGCCGCAGCTCTATGGTCTTGCCGCCGTCGAGGATTTTGTCCAGATACACCTTTTTCAATATAACCAGATGCGTTCTCACCTGTTCAATTATTCTCCGTATTAGGCGTTGTTTGCCAGTCGTATTCTGCATTGCCGTAACTTTCTTCATCGTTGTCGGCCATTAAAAACAGCTTGCCTTTTGCTGAGTAATCTTTGTCGAGCCAGCCGACGACATAAATTGTTTGTTTTGTCGGCCATTGGTTGAAAGTTTTTTTGTCTGTCCTTATCTGCTCGTATTTGCCTTTTGCGATTAGATATAGAAGCTGCGGATTTTTCTCGTTTTCGTTTTGATAGATTTTTGTCGGGTCGATATTGCCTTTGAATTGTGCGCTTATGGTATAGCTGCTGTCGGTGTATTCATATGCGCACTGCCAATGGCCCGTTGCCAGCCCGTTTGGCTCGATAACAATTTCAAGTTCGCCCCTGTTTTCTTCTTTTCTCTGGACGATTCCTTTCAGGATTGTTGAGTCTTTTATTACAACCTTTCCTTTTTTACCAGTCTGCACTATCGGAAAGGCCTCTTTGCCAATCAGTCTTTGTTCCTCGAACCACGGCCTTTCCTCGTATGCCCGGTTTTTGTCTATCGGCCCGAACATTGAAGTCAGGTTAATCATATAGAGCATTACAATGATTAACACCGCTATCGTAATGGCGATGAGTGCGAAGCCTCGATTTTTTGATTTTTTCATTTTTAATTTCCAGCCTAAAAACTGCCGCCCATTTCGGCGTTTATCCGCTGCAATTGTTGTCTCATTGTCTGCATTAATTCAATTGATTTTATGGTCAGCCAAATGGTAACAATCATAACCACTATGGAGACTATCCATTTTGTTGCGGGTTTACAGCGTGGGTTGAACCATATAAGGGGCAGGGCGAAAGGCCCAGCGCATAACAGCCCGATTACGACCCAGTAGGTGGAAAAATACCATTTTATTTTCGGCTTGCCGGTTTCGTCGAATTCTTTGCCGCAGTATGGACATTTTATCATAGTTGGCTACTGTAGTCTTTATCGAGAATATCGATAATATACGACCGGCTTGGGAAAATGTAAAGCAGGCTCTAAATATCTTGAGTTTTCCCAAAATCCGCGTAAAATTGTCCTTTATTGCCAACAGTTGATAATGGAGAGGTGTCGGAGCGGCTGATCGAGCTGGTTTCGAAAACCAGTGTACTCTTTACCGAGTACCGCGGGTTCGAATCCCGCCCTCTCCGTTAAAAATTTCAAAGAAATTTTTAACGGAGAAGTCTCACCATCGAAACTTTGTTTCGATGGTGGACTCTCCTGGTTCCATTTTTCACGAATGAATGTGAGACAAAATATGTTGTATTACGTCTATATTCTTTTGAATGAAACAGGAACGAGGACATATACCGGAGTCTCCAACAATGTTAATGAACGGTTGAAAGAACATAACGCCGGCAGAGTCAGTTCTTCGCGTCCATATCGTCCTTATAAAATTATTCATATGGAATCTTTCCCGACATTGCAAGAGGCTCGACAAAAGGAAAAATTCTATAAATCTACAACGGGACGCCGAAGATTACGAGAACTGTTTTTTAAAGTAAATGTGCAGAGGATTTGAAAATAAAAAATTCAGATAAGAATTAAAAATTGTGAGATTGAAGTTGTTAAGGATAACATAACCGAGTCAAATTTCAAACCGGTTCAATCTTCGGCACATATCTTTTATCCGGTTCACTTTATCATTTCCGAGCAGGATTGTCGGAAACGCTGTTTTATTATGCATTAACGGCTCGCTCATATCGACGTATTTTTCGCACAGTTTCCCGTCCTCTGTTCCGGGTATCGGCGAAAAATCCGCCAGCATAACCCGCACACCAAGACTATTGACAAACTTCATCGACTCTTCGACGTCCTGAATCTCGAAACGCGGATGGCCGAGTATCAAGTATGCCGTTATGCTTTTTTTGTCAGCACCTGCACCAACAAGATTTTCAACCGCATCGGAAAATTCATTATCGAATACCTTCGAACCTGTCTGCTTCTGAAAATCTTCCGCTCTGCTCTCGAAGCCCAGATAAAAACTCTTAAATCCCGCCTTCACCATTAAATCCGCGATTTCCTTGTCGATAAACCTTGCGTTAAGTGCGTTTGGCGTATGAAAATTTACTTTTGTTTTATTTTCAATTACATATTTTAGAAAAGGTTTTATAACCTCATCGCTTTTATACAAAAGCGCATCGTCGTAAAATGCGATATTTTTTACGCCCAGCGAAACTAAAAATTTGAATTCTGCAATCGCCTCTTCGAGCGGTTTTGCCGTAAAGCCCTTTTCAAAAATCGGAACGATGCAATAAGTGCATTTGAACGGACAGCCGTTTGTGAGCTTCATCGCCGCCGTTTCAGGATTTTTATAAAGTCCCCACATCGGCGGTGCAGAGCCGCGAACGTTAGTGAGCGGTAACCGAAAGCCCCCAACTTTATGTTGGGGGTTTTTTATATCTCCCCAAATAAAATCCGCCCCCAAATTTCTTGCGTGTTCCGGACAAATTTTGGTATAAGGCCCGCCTAAAATAATTTTCGATTTAGGCCAATGAATTTTTACCGCCTCGATTACTTCTTTGTATCCTAAATACCAGTATGTCATAACGGTCTGGATAAAAACAAAATCGCAGGACTTGTTTGTTTTCAGAAAATCTGTAAAAATCTCGGCAGGCAAACCGAATCGGCGGTAATATCTCGGAACGTTCTCTAACACATCGGGTTTGTTTATAGCTTCCGAAAAGAATCTTCCTCTGCCCCAGTCGTCGCTTCCGACCTCGGCTCGACACCGAGTCGAGACGGGTTTAAATTGCGGTTTGTCCTTATAAAACTCGTGCCGCCTGTCCAAAAAATCGAACATCCGGAAATCAGCGTCTGCGATTTTACTTGCGACCGCCAGCATACCCAAAGGTTTGAGCCAGAAGTCGAACGCCGTAAAATCGTATATCGGCGGATTTATAAGTAATACAGACAGTTTGTCGTTCATTTCCCTATTATAAAAAACCGCTGAAAAATCGAAAGCTATTAACTATACGCCGCCATAGGCTATACCGGTTAAAGTCGTTAAACTTTGCGCAGTTTAACATCTAACCCGCATTATTTATACTGAAAATAAAGACGCCAAAATTTGGTTGAGTTTTAAAAATTCTGAGAGTATAATTTGTTTCGGTTCTTTGAGTATCATCATCGAAAGCTTAAGCAAAAATTTTAAAATAGAGTCTGTAGAAATTTTAAAAAATCTCCCAAAGGAGCTAATATGGCTATCGATAAAGAGGTGAGACGAAAAATTGTTGAAGCACGCAAAACAATTGAAAATGTTTTTCAGATAGACGGCAATGAGGCAGAAACAAGAAGAAGGGTTGAGAGAATATTTGAAAATTTAATGGGATACGACGCCTTTAAACACTTAAGCAGAGAAAGAGCTGTAAAAGGTGCGGGCGAAACCGAACATGTAGATTTTGCAATACAGCTTGATCGTTCTGAAGTTGCAGAACCACTCATAATGGTAGAACTAAAAAGAGTTGGCATTGACCTTGCACTTAAACATTTAAAACAGGTAACTTCTTATGCAATAGATTCCGGCTGTGAATGGGTATTACTAACTAATGGTCGGACATGGAAACTATATCATGTCGAATTCGGACAGCCGCCTGTAACAAACTCGATTGAACAATGGGATTTGCTTGCAGATGACATTTCTATTTTGGCAAAAAAATTCGAGATTATCTCATATAAAAATGTTAAAAAAGGTGGTTTAAAAAAACTCTGGAAGAAAGCATCTGTGCTTTCGCCGGAAAGTTTATTGTCAGCAATTACAAACCCGGAAAGTATAAAAATACTCCGCCGTGTACTCAAGAAAAATAGCGGTGTAATCATCGACCCTATTGATTTAATAAAAGGATTGCAAAAACTTCTAAATGAATCCGCTGCAATTGAGTTATCAAGCATCAAAATTCGATTTGCTGAAAAAAAGAGAAAAACAACGGCAAAATCTGACCAGGACACACCGGCAGAATCTGCCGAAGAAATATCCCCTGCCAATAACAAAGGGGAAATCGCCACCCCTCAAATCGATTTGTAATACTACTCAAAAAAATTGATTTAGTGGATAACATTTAAAACAACCGCAAAAAACAGGGTATTAAAAATTTATGAAATCCGTGGTTAAACTCTGTGGCTAATAATAAATATTTCTTTTCTCTGTGGCTAAAAAATTATGAACTTCGGCGATATTAAAAAATTGTTCATTTGCCTTGCGGCACTTCTTCCAAATTTCGAGACTGTGGTCAAGTCTTTGTTAAACTGGTCCATAACAGTCTTGCGCCCGTAGCTCAATTGGATAGAGTTGCGGACTTCGAATCCGTAGGTTGCAGGTTCGACTCCTGCCGGGCGCGTTTTGATAATTGAAGATTTAAGATTGAAAATTGAAATAGTTACAGTTGGTATTTTTTTAAATCTTCAATATTCATTCTTCATTTTTCAATTTATTTGTCTTTTTATGGTTAAAATTTTTAGTAAATGGCAGGAATCAGAATTACAATACCCGCAAACGAGGTTTTATTCAGGGCCAGCCGGAGCAGCGGCCCCGGCGGACAGAATGTAAACAAACTCAATACGAAAATCAGCGCCGAAGTCGATATCAAAAATTGCGGCTTTCTGACCAATGAGCAAAAAACAATTATTCTAAAGAAACTTGCCGGCAGGCTGACAAAAGATAGCAGACTACTCGTGGAAAGTCAGCAATTCCGCAGCCAAAAAGCCAATCGCGATTTTGCCGTTGAGAAACTCGAAAGGATTATTGAGGCCTCGCTGAAAAGACCAAAAAAAAGAAGGCCGACAAGACCCACCAAAACATCGGTCGAAAAAAGACTCAAATCCAAAAAGCTAAAGAGTCTGCTAAAACAGCGAAGAAGAAAAATCGAAGATTGACCTGATTAGAAGGTTATTCTGAAATCTTCATAGGAAGAATTGAACGGCACATCTTCAGTCTGAATATTCCTTATTGCGAAAGTCTGCCGCAGATCTGAGATGCAGTCGTCAATGTCCTGCCCGCTGCCCTGCAGGAGCAATTCGACTTTGCCGTCAGAAGTATTGCGGACAAAGCCCGACAATTCGTACCGCCGAGCTACGCTGTTGGCCGTAAAACGAAAGCCGACGCCCTGGACCTGACCGCTGAAAAATATATGTTTAGCCTTATCTGCCATTGCTTTTTCCTTATCGGCAAGTATAATACAAACCGCCTCATTTGGCAATTATTCAAAAATTGCCGATTCAGCGGGGGGAAAATAGTCCTGAATAATATATCCGTAATCTATTTAAAATTATTTAAAAATGGTTATAATGATACCACTTTTAATTATATGAGTTTGTGAAGTGTTATGAAAATTATGAAGAAACCGACAAGAAAAGAAGAAAAGCTTTACCAGATAACGACGCTGGTGGCCGGCGGCTTTGCGCTTGGCGATGTTCTGGACAGGCTCGCCCGCGGAGTGGTGGATATAACCGGCGCCTCGGCCTGTTCGATAAGACTGCTCGACGACGAAACCGGCAATCTGAAGATGCGCAGCACTTTCGGCCTCAGCGAAGAATACAGGAACAAAGGGCCCGTTACGAAGGACGACCCCGTTATAAAGGCGGCCTTTGCGGGCGAGGCGGTAATCATAGACGATATGCGGGACGATGCGCGGATAAAGTATCGGCAGGCCTCGGCAAAGGAAGGTCTTATAAGCCAGCTTACTGTTGCGATGCAGTTCAAAAATAAGCCGGTCGGCGTGCTCAGGCTTTACAGGCCGAGAGTCGGCGGCTTTACCGAAGACGATATTGCTTTGGCGCGGTCGGTCGCCTCGCAATGCGCGGTGGCGATTACCAACGCAAAATATTACGCAAGGGCGATTCAGGGCGAACAGGTCGCCCAGCAGGTGAAACTGGCGGGAATTATCCAGAGAAGAATGATACCGGAATCTGCGCCAAAGATGCCGCATCTGGATATTGCCGCTTTGTATAACCCCTGCTTCGGCGTCGGCGGAGATTTATACGATTTTATCAAGCTCGACAGGGACAATCTTGCCATAACCATTGCCGATGTCATCGGCAAGGGAATTCCTGCCGCGCTTATGATGAGCTCGTTCAGAGGTATGATAAGGGCTTACGCTGACGGCGGGCACAAAAGACATACTATGGCCGAAATTATTAGTAAACTTAACAGTGCCGCCTGCGATGAATGCCGAGACGGAGAATTTATCACTCTGTTCTATGCGATTATCAATACTAAAGAAATGACTATGACCTACTGCAATTGCGGCCACGAACCGGGGCTGCTTCGGCGGGGCGGGAAAATCCGCGAACTCAAAAAAGGAGGGCTGGTTCTGGGCGTAATGAAAGAGGCCGAATACGAAATTGAAAAAATCGAGCTTAAAGACGAAGACCGGCTTCTATTCTATACCGACGGTCTTATCGACGCCGTTAATTTTGACGAAAAAGCGTGGGGAGTGAACAACCTGTATAAAATATTCAGGGAGGCAGCCCGGGGCGCTGCCCATGAAACTGTGCATAATATTCTTGCCTGGCGAAGAAGATTCATCGGTCTTGCACACCAGACAGACGATACGAGTATCGTTGTGGTAAGGGTCTCGGATAAAAATGGCTAAACTTTTGATAACAATTGACGGTCCTGCCGGCAGCGGGAAAAGCTCGGCGGCGAAACTCCTTGCCGCTAAACTCACAGCGGCATTTCTCGATACCGGCGCGATGTACCGCGCGGCTGCGTTGGCCGCGATGCGGACAAGCTGCGACCTTAACGATGTAACGAAACTCGAAGAAATTATCGATAAGACCGATTTCAAATTTGAAATCGAAGCCGGTCAGATGACTGTAAAAATAAACGGCGGCGATGCTACGGAGCAAATCCGCGACCCGCAGGTAACGGCAAATGTTCATTTTGTCGCCTCTGAGCCGTCTTTGCGGCAAAGGATAGTCCGGCTGCAGAGGGCGTTTGCAGGCCGATATGAAAAAATCGTAGCCGAAGGCAGAGACCAGGGAACGGTTGTTTTTCCGGACGCCGATTTTAAATTCTTTCTTACCGCCGATGCACAGGAACGCTCAAAAAGGCGGGCAAAGGAATTGACCGAAAAAGGCTATAAAGTCGATTTGGACAAGCTGCAGCAGGAAATTGAAAAACGCGACAGGCAGGATTCCACAAGAAAGATTTCACCGCTTATCGCCGCTGCCGATGCGATAACGGTTAATACTACCAATCTGACGCTCGAGCAGGTTGTCGAGAAAATTTTCGGACTGATAAAAAACAATGATTAGATTCCTTAAATATATCTGGTATTTCATTTGCGGCTGGCCGTGCAGGTTCTTCTGTCTGGTGTTTTTTAAAATCCGGTTCTACGGTGTCGAAAACGTCCCGAAGAAGGGCGGGTTTATCCTGCTTTGCAATCATCAGTGCTGGCTCGACCCTATGTTTGTTGTTGTTCCTGTCAATAGAATATGCGTCTTTGCCGCAAGAGACAGTCTTGTTAAGTCCCTGCTTTTTGGATGGGTATTTCGTGTGTATAGCTGTATTCCGATAAGAAGAAATCACGCCGACGTCGGCGCGATAAGGGATTGTATCGAAAAATTAAAAAGAGGTTGCGGTCTGGTTCTTTACCCTGAAGGAACGAGAACTGCCGACGGCAGGATTAACCGGCTCAAGCCCGGTTTTGCTCTTCTGGCAAAAAAGGCCTCTGTGCCGATTATTCCGGTGGTTATCGATGGAGCATTTGAATGCTGGCCGAGACATCAAATAATGTTTTCGCCCGGGAAAGTTTCCATCCAATATGGCCGGCAAATAAGTCCGCAGGAAATTGCTGCCGAATCGGACAAGGAATTTATGTCGGAGCTTACTGAGAAAATGCGCAAGATGCAGGCTGAGCTTCGCAAAAAGGCCGGCAAAGCTCCCTTTGATTATGAAGCAGCCGCAGAGACAAAAAATACAGAGGATAACGCTTCGATACCGTCTCCGGATGTTTCGAAACTTGCCGAGAAAAATCATAAAATTAATTATGTCTGGTATTGCCTGTGGCGGGCCGCATGCAGGGCGTTCTGCAAAGTGTTTTTCAGACCCAGGGCGTTTAATCTCGCTCGTGTACCGAAGCAGGGCGGGTTTTTGCTGCTGTCGAATCACCAGAGTTTTCTCGACCCGATGCTCAACGCTAATCCTATCAGCCGGCAGTGCTGCTTTGCCGCAAGGAGTACTCTTTTCGATATTCCTGTTTTAGGCAGACTTTTTCACTCGTTTAATGCGATACCGATAAAGAGAGGCGAGGCGGACCTTGCCGCGATGAGAATGTTTTTGGAAAAGCTAAGGGACGGCTACGGCCTTGTGCTTTATCCGGAAGCGACGCGGACAAGAGACGGCAAAATCGCCGAAATAAAACCGGGCTTCAGTCTGCTGGCGAGAAAAGCGAATATCCCAATTATACCGTCCGTCATCGACGGGGCGTATGAAGCCTGGCCGAGGCACAAAAAATTGTTCTCGTTCGGAAAAGTATATGTAACTTACGGCCAACCTATCCCGCCGGCAAAGATTGTCGAGCTTGGCGACAGGGAATTCGCCAAGTATCTGACCAAAATTCTCCGAGATATGCAGGCCGAACTTAGACTGCGGGTCGGCAGAAAACCATTCGATTATGAAGAGGGTGTGGAATGAATCCCGCACCTTCCCTCTATTCAATTTCCTTCAAACTTATTATAATCCCATTTTCTAATTGGATATGCGTTCCTCCCCAAAAAA
>PGYD01000099.1 GCA_002839495.1 Planctomycetes bacterium HGW-Planctomycetes-1 | reverse complement strand
GATAATACTCAATACGATGATAAGGAATCAGACGTTATGGACGGAAGAAATAATTCTAAAAAATCCTTGAAATTAAACACAGCCGCTCTGTGGCTAAAAAATAAAGGATAACTCTGTGGCCAATGGAATTTTGAAAATCGCGACCTGTCAGTTTGCTGTCAGCGAATCTGTCGAGCAGAATTCGAAATACATCCAGGAATTTCTCGAAAAAGCGGAAAAACTCGACGCTGATATTGTTCATTTTTCCGAATGCGCGCTGAGCGGCTATGCGGGACCGGATTTTGACAGTTTCGAGGGATATAACTGGCCGCTGCTCGTCGAAGAAACAAAAAAGATAATGGCTCTGGCCGGCAAATTACAGCTATGGGTCGTCCTCGGCAGCTCGCACAGGCTCACCGCCCCGAACAAGCCGCACAATTGTCTTTATCTCATAAATCCGGCAGGGCAAATCGCTGACAGATACGACAAGCGTTTTTGCACCGAAAGCGATTTAAATTATTATACGCCGGGAAACAGGTTTGTAACCTTCGAGCTTAACGGCGTTAAATGCGCCCTGCTTATATGTTTCGATTTGCGTTTCCCGGAACTGTATAAAGAACTGAAAAAATTAAATGTTCAGTGTATTTTTCAATCTTTTTACAACGCCCGGCAAAAAGAGCAAAGCGTACACAGGCATATAATAAGACAGACGATGCAGTCAAACGCCGCCTCGAATTATTTCTGGGCAAGCGTTGCAAATTCGTCGGGTGAAATCGCTCCATATCCATCGTGCTTTATTCAGCCGGACGGCGAGATCATAAATGAACTGAAACTGAACAGGCCCGGCATTATGGTCAATGCCGTCGATACGTCGCTGTCGTTTTACGACCCGTCGGAAAAATTCAGAGCCCTTGCGATGAAAGGGATTTTGACCAACGGGCCGCAAAAACTTGACGACCCAAGAAGCAAAGACACAAAGAACTTATAAAATTTTGGTAAAAAATGTATAACCTAATAAACAACTATATAGACATAATCATCAAAAACATTTCTGAACAGGAAATCCTAACATATGTTTGGCTATTGCAGAATGCTGGCCAAGTTAACACTCTACAATATCAACAGCGATACAAACAATATTGGGGAATGAATAACGCACGGCTGTCAGAGGAATTTTGTGACGCTTATTTCGGTTTACTTGGACAAACTTTAGATAACCCACAGAATTTAAATGTTGCGGATATTGCCCGCGCTTTATATGAAACTCCAGTCAATGCACACAGGCAAAATCTTCAATTTTCTTTTTCCTCGAAGTTAGCCCATATGGCAAATCCAGGACAACCAATATATGACTCACTTGTTGCTGATTTCTATTTCTTTAAAACACCACAAAATCGTGATTGGCAGCAAAAATTAGAGCAATATATGTTATTTTATAATTTCTTGGTTAATGAGTATGCTCGCATATCAAGAGAAGGCTTATTAAATGCATCTATTCAACAATTCGGAAACCAGTTTAACCAACCGGTTTTAACCGATGCGAGAGTTGTCGATTTATTGATTTGGGCGTTTGTCAAATTATTAAAACAAAATAGTGTATTGAACGGCTTAATAATATATCTTTGAAGAACAAACAAGTGCCCTGTTCTCTGTCATTCCCGCGAAAGCGGGAATCCATTTTTTATTTTTCTGGATACCCGTTTTCACGGGTATGACAACCTACAAAGTTTGATTTTTAATGTGTGCAGAAAATTAAAATCTTTGATATAATCTTTCAAAATGTTACCAAAACAATATTTTGTCTATATTCTGGCTAGTAGAAAAAACGGTACTTTATATATCGGGATAACAAACGACTTGCTCAAAAGAGTATATGAACATAAAAATAATCTGGCTGACGGCTTTACAAAAAAATACGGCGTTCACAACCTTGTTTATTACGAAATCCATAATGACGCCTCTGTTGCAATAACCAGAGAAAACCAGTTGAAGAAATGGAACAGACAATGGAAAATAGAATTGATTGAAAAGACAAATCCAGACTGGAAAGATTTGTATGATAGTTTAAGCGGATAAATGGATTCCCGCTTTCGCGGGAATGACAAGTGGAGAATGAGAATGACAAATGGAGCAAAAATGAAAAATAACACGATAACATCGCCGAAGGGATTTCTGGCGGCCGGAATAAGCGGCGGAGTTAAAGCATCCGGCAAAAAAGATATCGGAATAATCTGCTGTCCGACCGGAGCCAAGGCTGCCGGCGTCTTTACGACAAATAAAGTCGTCTCAGCGGCGGTAACCGTCTGCAAAAAACACATAAAAACAGGCAATACTGAAGCAATCATAGTTAATTCGGGAAATGCCAATACCTGCACAGGCAAATTGGGTCTGAAAAACGCTCAAATTATGTGTCAAACTGCCGCCCAGTTAACCGACGCAAAGGCGAATCAGATTCTTATCGCCTCGACCGGCATAATCGGCCATCAATTGCCGATGGAAAAGGTTACAGCGGGGATTATTTTGGCCGCTGCGCAGTTATCGGGCAGTCCGAAGGCGGGAAACGATTTTGCTCAGGCGATAATGACGACCGATACCCGCTGCAAGCAGGCATTTAAAACCGTCAATATTGACAATGCAAAAATTACAATCGCCGGCACAGCAAAAGGGGCCGGAATGATTGGGCCAAATATGGCGACTACCCTTTGCTTTATTACGACCGATGCGGCCATAACAAAAAGTCTGCTTCAAAAAGCACTGAAAGACGCTATCGGCAATTCGCTTAATAAACTTACCGTTGACGGCCATCAGAGCACAAACGACACAGCAATAATTCTTGCATCAGGACTTGCAGGAAATAAAACAATAACCAAAACGGATATACAATATAAAAAATTCGCCGCCGCCCTTGCTCAACTTGCCACCGATTTGGCGAAACAAATGGCACTCGACGCCGAGGGCGCAACGCGAATGTTTACCGTTGTTGTGAAAAATGCCGCGAATAAAAACGAGGCGGCAAAGGCCGCCCGTGCCGTTGCGGATTACGACCTTGTAAAATGCGCCATCCACGGCGGCGACCCAAACTGGGGACGAATTATCTGCGCGGTCGGAAGCTGCGGCGTAAAATTAAATCCTAAAAAACTAACCTGCAATATCGGAAATATAACCGTCTTCAAAAACGGCCGGCCGGTAAATTTCGACCCTAAAAAAGTCTCGAAAATTATAAAACAAAAAGAACATATAATTACGGTAAATTTAGGCACCGGCAGATTCAGCGATTTCTGCTATGGATGCGACCTAAGTGCAGGCTACGTAAGGATTAATGCTGATTATCATACCTGATAATAAAGGCCTTTTTCAATTGGTCTAAACTTAAGACCAATTTTGCGGTTTTTGCCGTTAATTTTCTTGCAAAAAAATCGTCTTTCTATACACTGTCCCTAATTTCGCGCGTACCTAACTTAATGTTTTCTTTATAAGGAGTTTCAAGGTGAAAAATACAATTGTAAGGACAGGAACTTTGGCGATAGTTTTGACTTTCGCCGCTGCGGCGTTCGCACAGGAAGGCGCCGCCGAGACTGCGACAGCCGCCGCTGATGCAATCCCCGGTTTGTGGTGGATCGCACCGATTACATCAACTCTGGCGCTGGTATTTGCGGTTGTCTTCTATAAAATGATGATGAGCGCAAATCCGGGCAGCCCAAAAATGATTGAAATCGCACAGTATGTAAAAGAAGGCTCCTATGCCTATCTTTTCCGTCAGTATCGGGTTGTCTCCATTGTGTTCCTTATTCTGCTTATAATCTTCGCCGTACTCGCGTACTTCGGCGTACAAAATCCGTTCGTGCCGATAGCATTTTTGACCGGCGGATTTTTCAGCGGTCTATGCGGATTTTTGGGAATGAAGACTGCAACCAACGCTTCGAACAGAACCGCACAGGGCGCAAGCCAAAGCCTTAACAAGGGTTTGCAGGTCGCTTTCAGAAGCGGCGCCGTAATGGGTCTTGTCGTTGTGGGATTCGGGCTTTTGGATATATCGCTTTGGTACCTTATTCTCGATAAGGTTGTTTATACTGCCCAAAATATGGCCAATGGTTTGTCGTTTCTCGGCCTGCAGCTCGTGCCGGTCGGAATGCACTCCGAACATAAACTCGTTGAAATTACAACCACTATGATTACTTTCGGTATGGGCGCTTCAACGCAGGCTCTGTTCGCAAGGGTCGGCGGAGGCATTTATACCAAAGCCGCCGACGTAGGCGCTGACCTTGTCGGTAAAGTCGAAGCGGGAATTCCGGAAGACGACCCGAGAAACCCCGCAACAATCGCCGACAACGTAGGCGATAACGTGGGCGACGTTGCAGGTATGGGAGCAGACCTGTACGAAAGCTATTGCGGTTCAATCCTCGCAACGATGGCTCTGGGCGCTGCTATGGGAACGAGAACAGAAGCGAACATTCTCAAATCGGTACTGGCTCCGATGATTGTAGCCGGTATCGGCATTGCCCTTTCGATAATCGGCATATTTATGGTCAGATGCAAAGAAGAAGCGACACAGAAAAACCTGCTTCGCTCGCTGCTGATTGGAACGCTCGGAAGCTCGTTTCTAATTTTAATTGCACTTGTTTTCCTCGTAAAATTCGAATGGATAAGCTGGGGCATATTCGGTTCCGTCGTATCGGGCCTCGTAGCAGGCGTTGTAATCGGTCAATTTACCGAATACTATACATCAGATGAATACAAACCCACGAAAGGCATCGCCGACCAGGCTGAAATGGGGCCTGCGACAACCATTATCGACGGTTTCGCGACGGGAATGTATTCGTCCGGCCTGCCGGTGGTAACGATTGTAATCGGTATTATTTGTGCGTTCGCTTTCGCGGGCGGATTCAGTTCGCCGGCTATGGGACTTTACGGCATAGGATTCGCCGCGGTCGGAATGCTCTCGACACTCGGCATTACACTGGCTACGGACGCTTACGGCCCAATCGCTGATAACGCAGGCGGAAACGCTGAGATGAGCGGCCTCGGACCGGAAGTAAGAAAAAGAACCGATGCCCTCGACGCTCTCGGAAACACAACCGCGGCCACAGGCAAAGGCTTCGCAATCGGCTCAGCCGCCCTTACGGCAATGGCGCTTCTGGCCGCATTTATCGAAGAAGTAAGAATTTGGATAGGCAGACTTGCCGATGAAGCGCCTGAGAAAATTTATCAGGTAGGTCAAATCATCTTCAGTTCGGGCGGACAAGTCGAAGGCACGCTTTCGGCGAAAACCGCCGCTATTACAGATTTTGTCAATGCTTATGAACTGACTATTATGAATCCAAAGCTAATCTGCGGCCTGTTCATCGGCGCTATGATGGCTTTCGTATTCTGCGCTATGACAATTAAGGCTGTCGGCAGAGCGGCAGGAGCTATGGTAAATGAAGTCAGAAGGCAATTTAAGGAAATCGCAGGCATTATGGAAGGCACGGCAAAACCGGATTACGCAAGATGCGTATCGATATCGACCGCAGGAGCACAAAGAGAAATGATTCTGCCGTCGCTGCTGGCGATTATCGTGCCGGTA
>PGYD01000098.1 GCA_002839495.1 Planctomycetes bacterium HGW-Planctomycetes-1 | reverse complement strand
CTATATTCCATCAGGCCACTGAAAAATGATTCGCAAGCGGCGAATCAAATGTTTTCCGCCTTTCCAGAGAGGACGTTAATGGCTTGTCATGAATCATGATTACCTCCGGTCGTTCTCTTAGCGGAAAAGAATTTTGAGACGCGGCGAAGCCATTTTTCAGGTCTCTATTCATCCATGCGCTTCAATTCAGTTGGTATCAGCATCTGCCGGATTTCTTCGATCAATACCGGGACAAAATCTTTTTCCTTGACTTTCCGCACAATCCGGCCCTTTTTGAACAGCATGCCGGATCCCCTTCCGCCAGCGATACCGATATCCGCCTCGGCTGCCTCTCCCGGTCCGTTGACCACGCATCCCATCAGGGCGATCTTGAGATAAGCCTTCATGCCGGCCAACTGCCTTTCCACTTCCTGCGCAAGCTTGCAGAGGTCGATTTCGCAGCGCCCGCAGGTGGGGCAGGCGATGATATCCGGACCGACCTTCCGGATGTTCAGCGCGCGCAGGATCCCGTAAGCGATTCCCATCTCCGCCACGGGGTCGCCCGTCACCGACACCCGGATGGTATCGCCGATTCCCTCCGCCAGAAGCGTGCCGATCCCGATCGCGGACTTGACGGCGGCGTTGACCAGCGTTCCCGCCTCGGTCACTCCCAGATGGAGGGGATAATCGGACTGTTCAGAAAAGCGACGGCAGGCTTCCGTCATGGTCATCACGTCGGAAGATTTCAGGGAAACCTTGATCGCCGTAAAGTCCATCTCCTCAAACAGGGCAATGCTTCTCAACGCGCTCTCGACCAGGGCCTCCGGCTTTGGGCCGCCATATTTTGCTAAGAGTTCCTTGTCCAGCGAGCCCGCATTGACCCCGATCCGAATTGCCACGTCCCGGTTTTTTGCCGCCCCGACGACGGCTCTGATCTTCTCGGCGCCGATGTTTCCCGGATTGATGCGGATGCCGTCCGCCCCGTGTTTCATCGCCTCCAAGGCAAGGCGGTGATTGAAATGAATGTCGGCAATGAGGGGCGCCCGAATCTGCTTTTTAATGGCCTTCAGCGCCGCCGCCGCTTCCTGGTCGGGGACGGCCACGCGGACCAATTCACAGCCGGCGTCCTCCAGTGCCTTGATCTGAGCCACCGTTGCCTTGACATCGCGGGTGTCCGTACAGGTCATGGACTGCACTACCACAGGCGCTTCGCCGCCCACCTGGACGCCGCCGACAAAAACAGGCCTTGTTAATTTTCTGAGGATCTGCTGTTCCAAGAAGATAATCCCGTGACTAGGCTCATTCCCATTCGGGGAGCGGGCCGAGGCGTGTGCATCGCAACCGTTGCATCGTCGGCTTGCAATTTATCGAATAACCGCATCTTTGATGCTTTTGCGCAGTATATCACGAAGCGACCCGGCCCTTCAACACGTATTTAGAGGAATTGGAGGAAGTGCGGTTTGGATAGTTTGTTGGACAAGCGATTGCCTCAGGCGCCGGCTCGTCGAGCCCCAGTGGATAAGGTGTTCACTGTTTCAGATTTGTACAGAAGGCGACACCGGTTATGAACCCTTAAAAACTACTACCCCGAGTGGAGGTAACACCAGGGAAAGCGAGTGCTGCTCCCCATGATACGGTATTGGTGTTGCCTCAACACCACCCATATTTCCCTGACCGCTGCCGCCATAGTGTTTTGCATCGCTGTTGAGAACCTCCTTCCAGAATCCTCCCTGTGGAACGCCGATACGGTAATTATAACGTGGAACCGGGGTAAAGTTGCACACTACAATAACCACATCTTCTGTGGTTTTTCCTTTTCTAGCGAAACTTATGATGCTCTTTTCCCCGTCCTTAAAATCAATCCATTGAAACCCTTCCGGTTCAAAGTCACATTCATACAGGCAGGGTTCAGATTTATAAAAATAATTCAGATCCTTCATCCATTGCTGGACGCCATGGTGATAGGGATATTCAAGCAGATGCCAGTCAAGGCTTGCCTCGTGGTACCACTCCGACCACTGACCAAACTCGCCACCCATGAAGAGCAATTTTTTACCTGGATGTGTGTACATATAACCAAACAGCAGGCGAAGGTTGGCAAATTTCTGCCAGTCATCACCGGGCATTTTTTGCAGTAACGATCCCTTGCCGTGAACGACCTCATCGTGGGAAAGAGAAAGAACGAAATTCTCGGTAAATGCATATGACATGCTGAATGTCAGCACCTGCTGATGATATTTGCGAAAAACAGGCTCCTTGGAGAAGTATTCAAGCGTATCATGCATCCACCCCATATTCCACTTCATGCCAAATCCAAGACCACCGACATAGCTGGGCCGGGAGACCATGGGCCAGGCGGTGGATTCTTCTGCTATCATCTGGATATCGGGAAATTGCCGGTACACGTGCTCATTGAGTGCTTTCAGCATATTTATAGCAGGTATGTTTTCCCGCCCGCCATACTCGTTGGGAATCCACTCGCCCTCTTTCCGGGAATAATCAAGATAGAGCGTTGACGCTACGGCATCAACCCGGAGGCCGTCTGCATGATACTTCTCAAGCCAGAAATGAGCGCTGCTGATTAAAAAGTTTTTTACTTCATTTCTCCCGTAGTTAAAGATATAGCTGTCCCAGTCAGGGTGAAAACCTTTTCGGGGGTCAGCATGCTCAAACAGGTGCGTGCCATCAAAATAGACGAGCCCGTAGCCATCACCAGGAAAATGTGAAGGCACCCAGTCAAGGATAACCCCGATTCCGTTCTGATGCAGGTAATCAATGAGATACATTAAATCCTGCGGTGTACCGTAGCGGCTGGAGGGAGCAAAATAACCCAGTGTCTGATACCCCCATGAGCCGTAAAATGGGTGCTCCATTACCGGCAGCAGTTCCACATGGGTGAATCCCATATCTTTAACATAGTCGGCAAGAATGGGCGCAAGTTCCCTGTAGGTGAGAGATCGGTTGTTTGCTTCCGGCGCCCGTCGCCAGGAGCCGAGATGCACCTCGTATACTGACATCGGCGCGTTGAGCCCGTTATGCAGGCGCCGATTCTTCATCCAGTCCGTGTCGCCCCAGCTGTAGTCAAGATCCCAGACAACAGAGGCGGGCTGAGTGGCAGTTTCCCAGAAGAAGGCAAACGGATCCCCTTTGTCATACTCGTAGGACAGATGACTGGAAACCATGTGATATTTATAAAGGGATCCTTTTTCGACTCCGGGTATGAACCCTTCCCAGATGCCCGAGCCATCCCAGCGGACTCTGAGGCGATGGGACTGAGAATCCCAGCCATTAAAATCGCCCATGACGGTAATACTTTTGGCATTCGGCGCCCAGACAGCAAAAAAAGTGCCTTTCTCTTGTTTCATGGTTGTGATATGGGAGCCGAGCTTTTCAAAGCAGTGGAAGTGGTTTCCTTCCTTGAAAAGATGAATGTCATACTCACTCATGAGGCTTTCGCCAAGGATTACAACTTCGTTTTTTTTGGCTTTTTTTACCATGTCAGGTATTCCTCCTCTCTCAGGGAACGGTCCGGAGAATATGGTTTATTCCCTTTATGGGAATGATCACCCATTCCGGGCGGTTGTTGAGCTCGTAGCCAAGTTCGTAGATAGCCTTTTCCAGCAGAAAGGTTTTCAGCATGATTTCCAACTCCTCCCGGGTCTGCGGCATAAATGAAGCCGTGCCGGTTGCTCTCATGTACCCCTTAAGAAATGCACGACATACATACAGGTACCAGGGTTCAATCCACTGTTCTAAAAAAGAGGAATCCTCTTTGCGAAATGATTTATTGAAAAACAGGGTGGCATAAACGGCATAGTGAAACGAGCGGATCATGCCCGCAACATCTCTCAAGGGTGAATACTTAAGCCGCCGCTCAGAGATGGTCCGCGCCGGTTCACCTTCAAAATCTATGATAACAAAATCCTTGCCGGTATAGAGAACCTGGCCAAGGTGATAGTCGCCGTGAATCCTTGTTTTGAAAGCGGAGAGTTTGTTCTTCAGAATTTTCTGCATGCTGCTGATAATTGCATGCTTTTGTGAGCGGATGTTATTCACGTCTTCGATAAACTCCGGCGGTATCCGCTGCATATTTTTTTTAAACGCCTGGGATACCCTCCGTACCAGGCTGTCCATCGACTGGTACCGAGATTTCTGATAGAGAAGGGTAAATGGTTCCGGAGCAAACGCCTCATCATGGGGTCCGGAACTCAATGCCAGATGCAGTTCAGCAGTCCGTTGCCCCAGCAGCGATGCCATATCGAGATACATATTGCCGATAAGCTCATGTAAAAGCGGCGGAATCTGCGCAGCGCTCACATCAAGGAGCATGGGGAGTTCAAAAGTGACGTGTCGCAGCTCATCCCGCCGCGACAGCACCCGCTCAAAATATTCCGCTACGACATCAAGTGTGTAAGTCCACGCATCGCCCGTATTGCTCACGTAGTGCTGCAGCATGGCAATGGTAATTGGTTCTGCCTGCGGCCGCCTCAGTTCAATGGCTCCTGCAAACTGCGGTATATGCGGGTAGTGTACGGTTTCGGTAAGGCGGCGCACAACCTCGGCGTCCGGATTAAGACCTTCGCCAAGCCGCCGGTAGAGCTTTAAATACAGCCGGTCGCCATAGACAACGGACGTGTTGCTCTGTTCTGCGGTGAGCAGTCTGGACGAGAGCACGGCAAGCTCTTCGTCCGGCATGAACTGTTTTGCTTTTTTCTCAGAGTAGAATACCAACTCGCCGGTTTTTGCCCTGATCCGCTTTCGTTTAATAATACCCTGCAGCAGCATCCTGCGGAATTCATCATCATAGAGGCCGTCATACAGAATTCCCTGTCCCTCTTCGCTGACCAGATGACAGATAATAGCCTTATTGCTCTCTTCTTCGCTCTTGTTGAATTGGCCTTTCAAGGCATAAGAAACCGGCAGCAGATATAATTCAGGCGCGCCTTCGTTATAACTTACCTCGATGACCAGCATATGGGAGGGAGCCGGCTGTTTCTCAAAAAGCATATCTTCAATGATGCGAACCCTGATGATGGTTTTTGCCTTTGCCCCGAACCAACGACACATGTGCAGATACCGGGATAGCACGTTTTGCTCAAGCTGATCCCTGTGCGTCTTTGAAAAAATAAGCTCCCATGGACCGTCAACCTTTGCCTGGTGGGCTGTGATACGCGGCGGGAGGGAGAGTACCTCTTTTTTCTTCCGCAGCAGCAGCCAGTAATGACTGTGGGGTCCGAACGTAAGCAAGTAAGGCGATTTTCTGATAAGAGGGAATTTGTTTCCACTGAAAATCTCCTCAGGAATCAGTCCGGCATAGGGTGACAGGTCTATTTCAATAGCCTGGGAGAACCGTGACAGGTTGATAAAGACCAGAATTATCTCATCCTGGTACTTTCGGGAAAATGCAAGCACCTTGGGGTTATTCGGCGAGAGAAGATTCAGGCTGCCGCGGCTGAAGGCTTTATAGCGCCTGCGCATGGCGATTACCCGTTTCATCCACCACAGCAGGGATGATAAATTTTTTTCCTGATTTTCCACATTTACTGTCTCATAATGATACTCCGGGTCGATAATTAACGGCATG
>PGYD01000097.1 GCA_002839495.1 Planctomycetes bacterium HGW-Planctomycetes-1 | reverse complement strand
GTGCTTGCTCGGCTCGCTCCGCTCGCCTCGCCAGCACCAGCTTTACCTATGAGACTATTATTAACCATGACAGATGTCAACATACAAGGACACAGAGAACGCAGAGAAATATTTTTTTATATACAGTGTTAATCCGTGTAAATCCGTGTTAATCTGTGTCTTTTTTCCCTTTCTTTTTAAAAACACTTTCGCCGAAACAATCGTACGCTACAATCGCAGGGAAATCTTTCAATTCAAGTTTTCTTATCGCCTCTGTGCCCAAATCCTCATAAGCGGCAATTTCGGCGGAAACTATATATTGGCTCAAAAGCGCCCCCGCCCCGCCAATCGCCGCGAAATGAACCGCGCAATGTTTTTTCAATGCTTCCCTGACCGCATCCGAGCGATAACCTTTGCCGAGCATTCCTTTCAGGCCGGCTTTAATAAGAATCGGGGAAAAATTGTCCATCCGAGCCGATGTCGTCGGGCCTGCCGAGCCGATTACTCTGCCCGGCGGCGCAGGCGTGGGGCCGACAAAATAAAAGACCTGCCCCTTAATCGGTATAGGCAATTCTTTGCCCTGTTCGATAAGTTCGCAAAGCCGTTTATGTGCGGCGTCGCGGGCGGTATAAACAACGCCGCTTATAGCGACCTCATCGCCTGCTTTAAGCGAACGAACAATTTCATCTGTTAATGGTGTCGTTATTCTCTTCATACAAGCTTATTTTACACAAAAACGCCTGTTTTGCACGTTAAATAATTTGTTGCCGCAGGCCCCAAAGAATGTTATTATATATATGGCTATGAATCCCGCACCTTCCAAATTTCAATATGTTATATCCTTGAAAAGGTGCTGGTGTGAATATAATGTGTTCTAATCTTCTAAAGAAGAATAATCTAAAGGAAGGTGCGGGATGAAATATCCCATTTTTTTAAACCTGAAGTCGCAGCGCGCGGTGGTAATCGGCGCCGGTTCTGTCGGAACGAGAAAAACGCTCAGTCTGCTCGAGACGCAGGCCCGCATTGTTGTCGTTGCCGAGCATATCGACGATATCCTCAAGGCCGAATGTAAAAATACAGATGTCGAATTTGTAGAAGCGAAATACTCAAAAGATTACCTTGTCGGCGCGACAATCGCCTTTGCGGCGACAAACAACAGGAAAACCAACGAGCAGATTTACAAGGACTGCCAGGAACTTGAAGTGCTTTGCAACGTGGCCGATGAGCCTGACCTTTGCGATTTTTATGTTCCCGCCGTCGTCAAACGCGACGATTTGCAAATCGCAATCGGCACCGAAGGAAACTACCCTGCTTATGCGGGACATATAAGACAAAAAATCGAAGAAATCATAACCGAGGGCCACGGCCGGTTTTTAACGGAACTCGAAAAACTAAGGCGGGAAGTCTTCAGCCGGATAAGCGATGCGGACAAAAGAAAAACCGTTCTCGGCATCCTTGCCGGCGATAAGGCGTTTGAAGTGTTCAAAAAAAACGGCCCAAAAGCTCTTGGCGATTGGGCCGAAAAAATCATCAGCGAACCAGAAGATTAGGCCTTAATCTTCTCGATAGTTACCTGCATATATTTCTGGCGATGGCCGATACGTTTCTTGCTCGCTTTGCGCCTTCTGAAATGAGTCGGATATAACTTCTGGCCTTTCACAATCGAATCGCCGGCTGTATCGGCAAATTTGCCGGTAACCTTTGCGCCTTCGATATAAGGCGTGCCTATCTTTACGTCCTTGCCTTTGCCTGCGAGCAGAACTTTGTCCATCTCTATCGTTTTGGCGTCAGAAGCAACGTCGGTCAGTTCAATCTTTATAACATCGCCCTGCTCGACCTTGTACTGCTTGCCGCCCTGTTCTATTACTGCGTACATTGATTTATCTCCGGTATTTAAATGACCTTGTGCTTCGCCTACAGTCATTTCGACCGAAATGAGTCCCGAAAATTCGGGACGAATGAAGCGGAGAAATCTATTCTTAAACAGATTTTTCAACTTCGTCCCGATACATCGGGACTTCGCTCAAAATGACAAGAAAAATTAAGGGGCGTATTATAGAAACTCGCCGTATCCGTGTAAAGCAAATTCTTATCTAATAAAAAAGAGGTGGTTAATCCTTTTTGCAGGCAGGATTTAAGGCATTTGTCCGTTTCCGGACTATCGGGCCGACATTATCTTTCCGATAACGTCAGCCCGCAGTCAGATTGGGCAGGAACTTATGATTAATGGCTTTTTGCCATTAGGCGAACTGAACTGCTACGCCGATTGTAGCGTCGCTGATGAGAGAATCTCGCTGTACCCGTATAATCTTTCCGGTTTTTATCCTGGCGAACTGGCCTTTCTTTTTGGCAAGATTAACGGTACGCGGGAAATTAAGCTCTACGACGTGTCCCGGCCTTACCGGCGTGGACATCGGCAGCGACAGAAGCGTGCCGCCTTTTGCCACATTGATTGTTCTGCCGTTGAAGAACCTGTTTGCCTCCGGCAGCCAAAGACTTACCGGCCAGCTAAGGTCAGTACGATTAAATCTGCGATTCTCTACTGCTGTCTCTAATACCTGTGTCATAATAAACTCCATTTTAAAAATAACTCGGTCCAACCTTCTATGAATTTTATCGACAATGTGAAAGTGGGTAAAATAGAATATTTAGCGAAAATGACGAATTTCGGGAAAATACCTGAATGTTGCCCATCTTAACATCGGAGCAGGGCTTTTATCGGATGTTAATCGAAAAAAAATTTTACGAATTAAAGGACTTTCGACATCGGTTATAGTTTTAATGCGAAAATCCTTGTTTCAGCGATACTTTTGCGGGTTAAATAAGCGGCCGTTAATAATTCTTGCAATATTTGGCTGATAATTATAAAGTATTAATCTTTTGCAGGGCGATTAGCTCAGTTGGTAGAGCAGCTGATTCTTAATCAGCGGGTCACAGGTTCAAGTCCTGTATCGCCCAATCCTGCTGCAAGCCTCTTTTATGCCCTTTCAACGCAAAATCATTATCCATACACTTTTCACGGGCTTTTATAGATTAAGTGAATAATAACGAAGCGAAAGATGTATTGCGGATTTGTCTTTTTCTTTTTTCAGCGCAAAAAGAATGGAGCTGCCTCCTCCCGGCCAGCTCCATAGAACGCAATATATTTAAACAGGGTTCTATTTATATATTTTTAGCCCTGGCTGCGTTTACAGGCGGGCTTACCTATCTTCTCCTCCTCCAAGGTAAAAGATACTCAGCCCACCCGGCAAAGTATAAAGTATTCATTCGTTGAGCAAAGTTTGTGCCAGAAGTTTCCCATTTCGCCGCATAAGCGGCTCTATGTCCGCAACATTATATTATAGAAAAAGTTAGCACGCTATCCTAACAGCGAAATAACAACGGCTCTGTGATAAACTTTATCACCGTGTTGTGTTTTGACAACACCAGAGGCTTTTGTAATACTGAAATCAAAGATTTTATGGGTACTAAGACCTTTAAAAATACGAACCTAAAAGGGTGTTTAAAAAAAGCAACATCAATTCCCCCTAAGAAGCCTCTTTTGCCTCTTATCATAGACGGCCTTCGGTTCTCTGCTGTTAGTTTGGCAAAGCCAGTCGTCAAAAACGCGCTGATACTTCTCTATTTTACCACGGTCAAGATTGATAAACATCTGACTCTGCCAGTTGAGAATTTCCGTGATGTCTTTTTGAAAATCCTGCAATTTCTCTTTCTGGAAAATCTGTCCTGCCAGTTCGGCAGGGTCCTGTGATAAATTGAATTTGATAACCAGTTCGTTGGTCGGGTCGTATATAAGCTTTTTTTGCCCGCTGATATATCCGGTCGGGCCGTTATCCATCCACGTCGAGAAATAAATTTTTCTATTGGGAGAAATCCTGCCTGCGGCATTTACCCCGTCAAACGTTCCCTTTGAAATGTCAAAGCCCATAATATCCAGCAGTGTAGGGGTTACATCAAGACTGCTTGTCGGCAGATTAATTTTCCTGCCGCGTTTTACGTTATCTCCGCTCATAATCCAGAAAATCTTTGTTGCCTCCTCGTAGGGCACTCTTGCGTGGCCGTATCTGTCGTGCTGGCCAAACGCTTCGCCGTGGTCGCCAATAACGCAGAAAATCAATTTTCTGTTTCCGGCCGCTTCGCTGATTTTATTGTAAAGCTCTTCAAGAAACGCATCGGTATATGCGATAAGCATTCGGTATCGCTGCAGAGGGTCCTTAAGCTCAGCAAGTTCGGCTGCTTTATCGGAAAGATACCACTGGGGAATTTCATACGGGTCGTGTGTCGATGAGCCGAGAACCGTCAAAAGGAAAGGATTTTCTGACTGTTCTATCCATTTGCATATCGGGTCGATAAGCGTAAATTCGTCGGCGGCAAGATAGCCGAGATAAGAATTCGTATCAGCGATATTTTCACGTGAAAAGAACTTGTCAAATCCGAGATTATGCACAAGGCCGGGCCGGGCCTCGAAAGTACCCTCGGCCGACTGAAAAAACGCCGTTTTGTAGCCGAAAGAATTTTCCAGAATAGTTACGATACTTTGATAAGGATGATTTGCCGCCGCAGCTTCAATATAATCCTGACTGACGGAAGGGTATCTGCCTGTGTGTATCGCGAACATCGCTTTTGTCGTATGGGTCGCAACCGTGTGGCAGTTTGTAAAAGCCGTTCCTTTTTTTGCAAGGCTTCTTAGAAACGGCACATCTACGCTGCCGCTGTTAAACAGGTTTGTCTGCAGCGGAGAAATACCTTCGAGCACGACAATGACCACGCTGAATTTGCCGGCATCTTTGCGGTTTCGCAGCGGCAGCTGTGCAATGTTTTTCCCGTCATCGAGAGGCATCCGGCGGTCTATGAATTTCCCAATATGGTTCTGTCTTGACGAATTTCTGTAAAACAGCGATTTGATTGCCTTGAGCTGACTGTTATACCGCAGCTCAGCCAAAACAGTTGCTTCGGCGCCGTCTTTTGCGACAAGGGCAAAAATCGCCGCCAGTACAAACAATACGATATAGATAACAATTCTGACGCGGATGTGGTTTTTACTGACAGTCGGCACAATCGGTTTTGCGAGGATATAAAAGAAGAACGCCAGGGCTATAGCGCTCGGCACAAGAAGAGCAACGGCGGCAATCGGCCTCATCGCAAGGTGATGGCCGACGATTACAAATCTGCTGACAGGGTCATAAAAAAGCGGGGCAAGAACAGCGGGCAAAACCTGGGTTCCTGTCGCAATGAGCCAGCCGGCGTTTATAACCGACCAGGTACAAACAAGAGCGGCAAAAACGGTTATAATCCTGACGACGGCTTTTCCGGGCCAGATGAAACAGACAATCACAAGCAATAATTCAACCGCAAGCAGGACAAAAACGTCGGATTCTACCCAGCCGAACCATTCGTTTAATCTGTTTATATGAACAGCCCAGTAGAGTTTGACGGCAAGTGTGCAGAAAAGTGCGCCGGCGACGATAAGGCTCGCCGCCCAGGTCCTGAGAAAGCCTGTAAATCCTTTAGTGTTCGATTGACCATCCATAAACAGGAATATACGAGCAGGGCGAAAGGTTAGCAAGTTATATCGCGGTTCGATTTGGAATGGGAAAGGAACATCGCCCCCCCTTAAAAAGATAAGGTGCATGACGGTAGAGCAGCATCGAATATTAAGGAAGCTATGGAATGGCGGGGGTTAA
>PGYD01000096.1 GCA_002839495.1 Planctomycetes bacterium HGW-Planctomycetes-1 | reverse complement strand
TGTTTAAATCTTTTACCACGCATGGTACACCTCCTTTTTAAGGTTTTATCATGCCGGTACTCCAATCGCAACTGGTACAGTTTTTGGGGGGAAGGTCAGAAGAACTCCGACAATTTGAAACTAATTGAATCAGACGCTTTAAAATATGTCAACTCACAGGACGATACTTCATTCGATATTGTCGTGTCTGGGTTTACTATTCACAATTTTAAGAAAGTCTATAGACGTAAACTTTATCAACAACTTTATCGAATACTGAAACGCAATGGATTATTTCTTAATGCAGACAAGTACGTCTCTGATAACCTTGATAAACAGATAAAAGCACTAAAGTATAGAATTGGAACTTATGTAGATACTCTCATAAGAGAAGGACAATATGATGTTCTCTCATACTGGATAAGAGATTATATTAAGGATATACAACCAGAATACATCATGAAAATTAGTGAAGAAAGGCAATTGATGAGAGAAAATGGTTTCTTAAATGTAAGTTATATTTTTAAATCCGAACATGAAATGCTGGCGATTATGAAAGCTAAAAAAGTAAGCGGATGATACAATTTAGACACAGGTTAGGACACTCTGGATATTTATGTGATCAAAGAAATACTGCAAAATCATAGCTGACAGAGAGCACCATGGGGTAAATCTTTATAGGAACTCATCCCGGTGAGATAGTCCCTAAGGGACATCTCACGAGACAGGCTGGGGCAGGTAAAGTCAATTTTTAATTTTAAATTCTTAATTTTTAATTGAGGAATCGCCATTCGGCGATGTTGTTTTAAACGAATCCCGTTATCCCCATATGTCGGGGCTAACCCCGCACCTATTTAAAAAAGAATGAAGATTTAGGTGCGGGATGAACCCCGCACACCAATTCTTCATAGTGCTGATTTGTTTAGGGGTATTAGACAGGCGATTTCTATCGATGATTTTGAACGTATTAAAATGGCGGGGAAATTGGTGTAGGGGTGAATAAAAAAGGCTCGCCTCAGGCGAGCCTTTTAGTGTGCAATTCTTTGTTGTTATACTGGTGTTACGTTGTTGGCGCAAGGGCCTTTTTTGCCCTGTCCGACCTCAAAGTTAACCTTCTGGTTTTCATTGAGTGTTGCATAACCAGATGTCTTTACTTCCGAGTGATGAACGAACAAATCGCTGCCGCCGTCATCGGGAGTAATAAAACCATAACCTTTGTCTGAATTGAACCATTTTACTGTACCTGTACTCATCATTAACTCCTTGGCCTGTAAACAGGCCGTCAAATATAGTATCTCTCGGTTTTTAATTTACTTTGGAGATATACTCTTGAGAGATGAAAGAATATATACCCAAAAAAACTCTTCGTACACTATACGAACCGGACGCTCGTAAGTCAATTAAAATATAAAATAAAATCCGTTAAAAACGCAGATTTTTCAGTATTTGGGCAGTTATGCTTCGAGGCGTTTGATTTCGTCTTCGCACATCTTTTTTTGGCCGGTATCGGCCAGTTTGCCGACGGCTTTTTTGAGGTAATCGAAGGCTTTTTCCTTATTTGAGAGGTATCTTCCATAAATAATGCCGAGCATCAGCATTACCTGTTCGGAATATTCATAGCCGGTGTATAAAGAGAGGAATTTTTCATAAGCATTGGCGGCCTCTTGCCATTTGCCCGCTGACATAAGCTGGTTGGCGATGTCGAGCAGGGCTTGTCTATGCAGGGGCTGAGCGACGTTTTCTTTTACGAGTTCGAGATACAAATCCGCCGCCGATGCGAGGTTGCCTTGTCCGATTCGGCTGAGGATTTCCTGCCGCATAGAGGATATTTTTTCCTCGGCCTGTTTCTGTTCTTCTGTTTTTACCTCTTTTACCTCTATTTTTTTGCTGATTTTTCCTGCAAATGGGTCGCCTTCTTCGGCGGCGGCATCCTTATAAGCGCGTCTTCGATTCCAGCGATGGAGCATTGCCCACAAGTCGAACTGGTCTTCGTGAATAAGTTTAAGCGCACGCAGGAGCAGGATAGCCAATACGCCGAAGGCGTAGCCGGAAAGATGGGCATCGTAAGCGACATTCTGCGCGCTTCTCGAGATGACATTGTCGATAAAAATCATTTTGACGATTATAAGGTATATGGCCGGGACGTCTATTGTTCCTATGAAGAAGAACCAATAGACGACGGTAATAATAGTTTGCGGAAATAAAACCAGGTATGCGCCTATAACGGCGGCGACGGCACCGCTTGCGCCGAGAACAGGAGTGGCCGCTCCGGAGCCGTAAAGCGAGGCGGCGATTATATGGCCGATTGCGCTGAAGACCGCACCGGCAAGATAAAATCCGAGATAGCCGATGTGGCCGAGACGGTCGTTTACGTTATTGCCGAAAAGATAAAGGAAAAACATATTGCCGATAATATGCCATGGGCCGCCGTGCAGAAAAGCATAAGTAATAAACTGCCACAGGAACGGATAAGACGGGGTTAACATATAGATGTTGGCCCATTTTAGCAGAGACTTTTGGGCGAAATTGTGGCTCAGCAGGAAAATCGCCACGTTGATGATAATCAGCGCATAATTCATATACGGCGTTCGCCGCGGCTGAATATTTGTTCTAAAAGGCAGCAGCATATTTTAGTCTTATAAAAAAGTCTCGAAATTTTACGACAGAAATGGTATTCTAATCTCTTATGACACAGGATACAAGCATTTTAAAGAGCAGGCTCAAAAAGGTCAGAGCAAAACTTGCTGCCGCCAATACGGACGTTATGCTCATAACCACACCTGCAAATGTTTCATACATGAGCGGTTTTTCAGGCGACGATAGCTGGCTGATTTTAATCGGCGGCAAATCCATACTTATTACCGACAGCAGATATGCTCTCCAGGCGAAAAAAGAATGTCCGGTTTGCAGAATTTACGAGCGCAAAGGCCCGATGCTCGATGCGGTCGGCAGAATACTGAAAAAAGACGCTGCGGTCGAAGATAAAATCCAACTGGCGATATTTAATCTTCTTCGCAAAAAACTATCCGTCCAAATCAGGCCCGTCAAAAACCTTGTCGAATCTGTCAGGACGGTAAAGGACAGAACCGAAATAGCTGTGATAAGAAAGGCCATTGCGATTGCGGGAAATTCGCTTGGGAAAATCCTGCCGAGAATACGTGTCGGAATGAGCGAGGCAGAAGTTTTGGCGATGCTTGAACTCGAGATGAGAAAGGCTGGGGCGAGTCCGGCATTCGAGGCGATAGTCGCTTTCGGCAGCAATTCTGCGATGGCGCATCATCGCCCGACAGCCAGAAAGCTCAAAAAAATCGATACTATCCTTATAGATTACGGGGCCAAAATAAACGGCTATTGCTGCGATTTAACCAGATGTTTCGCTGTCGGAAAAGTAAATGATTTTTACGCAAAGGTTTACAAAACAGTACTGCAAGCCCAGACCGACGCTATAAATTTGCTTAAAGCGGGTATCGAGGTCAAAAAGGTCGATGTGGCGGCGAAAAAGACAATACAATCGGCGAAGCTGCCGCCTTACAGCCACGGACTCGGACACGGCATAGGTTTAGATGTTCACGAACAGCCCGCCGTCTCGGTGCTTTCAAAAGAATCCCTGCAAAGCGGAAATATTATTACGGTCGAGCCTGCGGTTTATATCGCCGGCAAATTCGGGATAAGAATCGAGGATAATGTTTTGATTACCGAAACAGGGTGTGAAATTTTGACGACACTGGTTAAAAGCGAAGAAGTGCCGGTGTTGAAGCCGAGATAATTTTTATTTGCCGCCGTACATTTTTATCAGTTCTTTATTGATTCTCAAGCTGCACCATTTTTTGCCGCACATTGTACAGAAATCGTCATTGGCGGCGGCTTTGCCGCTTTTAGCGCACGCCTGCTCGTGAAATTTTTTCGCGGTTTTTGGGTCAAGCGACAAAGCGATATGATTTTTCCAGTCGAGATTTGCCCTTGCGATACTTAATTTTTTATCCTTGTCGGCGGAGTTTAAATGACCTCTTGCGACATCTGCGCTATGCGCGGCGATTTTAGCGGCGATGACGCCTTGTCTTACGTCATCGACGTCCGGCAGGCCCAAATGCTCTTTCGGCGTAACATAACATAAAAACGATGCACCGTAGAATCCGGCAGCCGTCCCGCCAATCGCGCTTGTTATATGGTCGTATCCCGGCGCTATATCGGTTACGAGCGGGCCGAGGACATAGAAAGGCGCGTTATGGCAGTACTTCTGCTGAAGCTGCATATTTTTTTGTATCTGGTTAAACGGGATATGGCCGGGGCCTTCGACCATAACCTGACAATTTTTCGCTTTTGCCCGCAGAACAAGCTCGCCGAGCGTTTTCAGTTCGGCGATTTGTGCCTTGTCGGTGGCATCGGCGATGCAGCCTGGCCGCAGGCCGTCGCCAAGTGAAAAACAAACGTCATATTCGGCCATAATATCGCAGATATCGTCGAACAGTTCGTAAAACGGATTCTGCCTGTTGTGCAGTGCCATCCATTTTGCAATTAACGCTCCGCCTCTGCTTACGATTCCGCAGACTCTTTTTACAGCGAACGGCAGATATTGTTTTAGAACGCCCGCGTGGATAGTGAAAAAATCCACTCCCTGTTTTGCCTGTTTTTCGATTGTGCTTAGAATGATTTTCGGCGTTATATCTTCGACGTCTCTGCCGATAATCATTTCATAGATTGGCACAGTCCCGAACGGCAGGGGACATTTTTCGATAAGTTTTTTTCGTATTTTATCGAGATTGCCGCCCGTGCTTAAGTCCATAACAGTATCGGTTCCGGCGTCGAGGGCGGCTGTCAATTTTTTCAATTCGTTTTTGACAGATGTTGTTGCGCTGCTTGTGCCGATATTGGCATTGACTTTTATGGTAACGGCTCTTCCGATTCCGATGGGCGTCAGATTTTTTTTGATATGGATTTTATTCGCTGGGATGACGAGTTTTCCGGCAGCGATTTCTTTGCGGACTGTCTGAGGAGAAATTCCCTCGTTTTCAGCGACGGTTTTCATCTGTTTTGTGATTAAACTGCTGCGTGCTGATTTAAGCTGTGTCGTCATTTTTCTGCTCCCACCCGCCTTCGCTAAAGCTATAGCGGGTAAAATAAAAAAGGCCGCCTTTGCCGAAAGCGACCTTTAAAAATCTTTTTTATATCGCTTCCTACGCAGGCATAATCCTGTTCAGGTTATAAGGGTATTTTCTCAGCCCCGCACCTATTTGTACCGTGCTAAAACCGGCCAAAACCGAAGCAAAATCGATTATCGCATCGCATTTTGCTGTCAGATAACAAGGTGCAAATAGGTGCGGGACACCCCTGCGAAAGAGAGTATATTGGCGTTTTTTCAGCCGGTCAAGGTTTTTTATCTTGTTCCGATTATTTCGAGCGATTTTATGAGATTATATCTGGGAAAACTCCTGTCGCTGATTCTGCCGTTGACGACTGCGACGGGAATTCCGAGCCGGTGCGCTCTTGAGGTGAAGTTCGGCCAGACTTCGAGCTCCATAAGCAGGCATATATCCGGCTTTAATCTTTTGAACGCTCGGTGAACGGCAAAAGAGAAATCGAACGGGAAGTAAAAAACCTTTAATTCGCTGCCGTAGAGTTTTCGGGCTGATTGCGATAAGAGCAAGAAGATAAATAAGGTCGTTCAGACACTTCATTTTTTTGTTAATCGCCTTTAAAATATGAACACGCCCGGCAGGATTCCGGCCTTCGGCCTAGAACCTAAATTTGCAGGGCAAATTTCCATAGGGGCTCCGCCCCTCT
>PGYD01000095.1 GCA_002839495.1 Planctomycetes bacterium HGW-Planctomycetes-1 | reverse complement strand
GGAAAGCGTAAAATTTTCCACAGGTATACCTGTGGAAGCAGGATTAATTAACGCTGGATACTCTAATTCATAGTGGTACAGTAAATGGGGGAAGGTCAGCGGCAACACAAAGAACATCGGTTCTTTAATAACTATTGATAAATTGATAAAGGGACAAGGGCCTTTCGCTGAACTTGGTGAAAAAGTTTTTGATGATTTTTGGATGTATTATCTCACATTAGATATGGCAAGAGCAATCGATTCAAAATCGCGGCCATATAGAAATTTGGCAGAATATAAGGAATATAAAAAACTTAAAAAGTAGTATTCATGAGAGAAAAAAAAACCACTATTGATAATTTGCAAATGAATTTTGTGACAGATGATACAGTTTTTCCGTCAACAAGATTTCAGGGAAGCAAATTAAAAATTGCTGATTGGATTTGGGATGCTGTAAGAGATTTTGATTTTGAAACAATATTGGATGCATTTGGCGGGACCGGCAGCGTAGGATATATGCTAAAGCAGAAAAATAAGCAGGTTACTTATAATGATATTTTAAAGTTTAATTGGTATATAGGCACAGCACTTATCGAAAACAATGATGTTAAACTTTCTGAAAGCGATATTGTTTTTTTGCTTCAGCAACATTCTGATGTAAAATATCCAACTTTTGTTAATGATACTTTTAAAGACATTTATTTTACGGATGAAGAAAATCAATGGATTGATAGAATTGCTACAAATATATCTTTGCTTAAAGATTTTTATAAAAGTTCACTTGCATATTTTGCTCTTTTCCAGGCCTGCATTATTAAAAGACCTTATAATCTTTTTCATCGGAAAAATTTATATATAAGGTTATCCGATGTAGAGAGGAATTTTGGCAATAAAACTACCTGGGACAAACCATTTGAAGAACATTTCAGGCAATTTGTTACAGAAGGTAATCAAGCGGTCTTTAGCAATTGGAAGCAAAACAAAGCATTGAACCTTGACATTTTTGACGTGGAAGAAGAATACGACCTCATATATATAGACACTCCTTATATTTCGGGGAATGGGATAGGTGTGAACTATTTAGATTTTTATCATTTTTTAGAAGGACTGGTAAATTATGATCAATGGGGTAAAATGATTGATTATAAGTCTAGGCATAAACGATTAAAGGGAAATGGTAATGTCTGGACAGATAAGAATAAAATCGCACAAGCATTTGATAAATTATTTGAAAAATTCCAAAAAAGTATTTTAGTTGTATCGTATCGATCCGACGGAGTTCCATCTGTTGAGGAACTTTTAAATATTATGAAAAAATATAAAACTGATGTTCGAGAAATAAAAAGGACTAGTTATAAATACGTACTGAGCACAAATCATTCGGAAGAAGTGTTAATTTTAGGAATTTAATAAAATCAAAAGTGCGGTATGTCCTAAAATGAAATAAGCAGTTGAAAATGCTACGAAAATAGGTACTCTTCTTAAAAATTATTTGTTAAAAAATTTGAATAATGGCAAATGAAACGATAGTTATCATTGATTTCGGCAGTCAATATGGTCAGCTAATTGCGCGGCGGGTTCGCGAACATAATGTTTATTCTATAATTCATCAGCCTTCCGTTACCGCAAAGCAGCTCTCGCAAATTGAAAATCTTAAAGGCGTAATCCTTTCCGGCGGCCCCGCAAGCGTCTATGCTCCGAACGCTCCGACTTGTGATGAAAAGATTTTCGGCCTCGGCGTCCCTATCCTCGGCATTTGCTACGGTATGCAATGGGGCTGTAAAGTCCTCGGCGCTAAAATCAATCCCGCCAAAAGCAGGGAATACGGCAGGGCGGTTATATCAATTACCGATTCGAACGATTTATTCGCCGGCGTCGGAGAGGCCGCGACCGTCTGGATGAGCCACGGCGACCAGGCCGAAAATCTCGGCAGGGATTTCGAGACTATCGCGAACACAAAAACCTGTCCGCACGCGGCGGTCAGAAACAAAACCAAAAAATTCTTCGGCCTTCAATTCCATCCCGAAGTAAGCCACACGCCCAAAGGCAATATAATGATGAGGAATTTTTTGTACGACATCTGCGGCTGCCGCGGCGACTGGCAGATGAAGGATTTTGCCGCACAGGCTATCGAAAAAATCCGCGAAATGGCAAAATCCGGAACAGTCATTTGCGGCCTATCCGGCGGCGTCGATTCGGCCGTTACAGCAGCCCTCGTCCATAAAGCCATTGGCGACAGACTGAAGTGCATATTTGTCGATAACGGCTTATTACGAAAAAACGAGAGACAGCAGGTCGAAAGCACTTTCAGAGACCATTTTCATATTGACCTGCACGTCGTTGACTGGAGCGGACAATTTCTCACAGAGCTTAAAGGTGTTGCCGACCCCCAGGAAAAAAGAAAAATCATCGGCCGCGAATTTATCGAGGCCTTCAAATCCGAATCGAAAAAAATCTCTGATGCGAAGTTTCTCGCTCAGGGCACGTTATATCCCGATGTAATCGAGTCCGGCAGCAAGGACGGCAACCTCGCCGCCAATATTAAACTTCATCACAATGTCGGCGGACTGCCCGCCCAGTTGGGTTTCGAGCTGATTGAACCGCTGCGGGATTTGTTCAAGGACGAAGTTCGTCTCCTCGGCGAATATCTCGGCCTGCCGAAGGATATTGTCTGGCGTCATCCCTTCCCCGGCCCCGGCTTGGCCGTCAGAATTATCGGAGAAATTACGGAAGAAAGGCTCGGAATTTTACGAGCCGCCGACGAAATCCTTATCGACGAAATCAAATCTGCCGGCCTTTACGGAAAACTTTCCCAGACTCTTGCCGTGCTTTTGCCGGTTGCGACTGTCGGCGTTATGGGCGATGAACGCAGCTATGACAATGTTATCGCGATTCGTTCCGTTGATACTATAGATTTTATGACCGCCGATTTTTCAAGAATCCCTTATGATATCCTCGCCGTTATCTCAAACAGAATAATAAACGAAGTTCGCGGCATCAACCGTGTCGTCTATGATATAAGTTCCAAACCGCCTGCCACAATCGAATGGGAATGACAATGAAATCTGCGATTATTTTTTTATTGTTATTTGTTTTTAGCTGTTCCGCTTTTGCAGTTGAGGTCTATGATGCCAATGCAATGACTCCTGCAACCGGCCATTTCAAACAGGATGCAAAAGCGTTACCGAAAGTCGCATGGGAAGACGCAAAAAAAACTTTTTTTGACAGCGATAATTTACTGCTTCTGCTTATGGCCGGCGGCGGAAGTATCGCGCTGCAGGACAGAGCCGATGAAAGGGTTGCGGACCATTTCAGAGAAAACGGCAAAATGTCGAAGGACTTGGACAAGTTCACCGACATTGTCGGCGGCCCCGGCATTCACTTCGCCGCAACGGGAATTTGGTACTTGCTCGCCGCCAACAAAAAAGACGATTTGAATATCCAGCGAAGCTGGATAATGTTCAGGGCTTTGGCCGTTACCGGCGCGACGACTTTACTGCTCAAGGGTACGGTTCAGAATCATACTCCCAACGGCAAGGACTGGGCCTGGCCAAGCGGCCACACATCGAGCTCGTTTGCTGTCGCTGCGGTTCTCGATGAATTTTACGGCCCCAAAATCGGAATCCCCGCGTATCTCGGCGCAGGTTTCGTCGGCTATCGTATGATGGAGTCGGGAGACCATTGGGCCAGCGATATCCTTTTTGGCGGAGTGCTCGGCTATATCGTAGGACACGCCATTGCGGGCGAAAATAAACCGCTCGAAGTTGCAGGATTCAAGATTCAGCCCCTTGTTACGACCCTTCACGCAAAACCATCAGCGGGTATCGCTTTTGCAAAGAGATTTTAAGAGCAAAACTCCAAAAAAACCTGTTCCCAGTATAAAAAACCCGCAAATTTCAACCCAAAAAGACTCCATTATACTTTAATGTAAATCGACTCTCTCCCCTCAGTTTTAGCTTGATATTAACTTTACGTCCTTGCGGTTTGCTGGATTTGTTTTGACAATGTCAGTCCGATATAGTACAATCATAAAATTAGTATATATGTGATAAATAACAAGGGGATGCAAGTTCCGCTTGTTTTTAAAAGCATATTTTTACTCATCTCTCACGCTGGCCGTCAGGCTGGAGGAAATTTTCGATGTTCGATTTTAGGAAGGTTTTGCAGTTATACGGTACTGCTGCAGCTCCGGAAGGAAGACTGGATGCTGTTTATTCGCCGCGTTTCGGCCGGGCGTACCGAAGCAGTTTTACTCTGCCTATGACGACAGAGTTTTCAACCAAGCTGTGCGTCTTGCTCATAACAGCTATGATTATCCTCGGCGGTTTTCAGTCCGTCGCCGATTTCAGATATATGCTTGATGAGCTTCGCGCAACCGATATGGGCCGGCTGATTTTCTACGCCTTTCGTATTCTGGTTATATCTAATATTATAGTCTTCCTGTGGCGCATTCTTCTTGTGTTAGGTTATAAGCCCGCTCCGAGTCTTTCCGACTCTCAGCTTCCCGTATGCACGATTATTATCCCTGCCTACAACGAAAGAAAACAGGTCCTCAAAACTTTGCGAAGCGTTCTCAAGAGCGATTATCCCATCGATAAACTTCAAATCATAACCGTCAACGACGGCAGCGCAGATGATACTCTCGTCTGGATGAAGAAAGGCTGCGAAGAATCGTTCGGCAGGATTGAAATGATTAACTTCGAGAAGAATCGCGGCAAACGAGCCGCACTCTACGAAGGCATTGTCCGCAGCAGGGGCCAAATCATCGTAACAATAGACAGCGATTCCATCATCGACCGCAAAACACTGCGGAGAATGGCAAGTCCGTTTATCAATCCGCAGGTCGGCGCCGTCGCCGGCAACGTCCGAGTCCTCAACCGAAGGGACGGAATCATCCCTAAAATGCTCGACGTTACTTTCGCTTACAGTTTCGATTTCATCCGCGCAAGCCAGAGTATGGTCAATACCGTCTTTTGTACCCCCGGCGCATTGAGCGCATATCGAAAAAGTGTAATCCTCAAAGACCTCAAAAGCTGGCTCAATCAGACCTTTCTCGGTCGGCCCGCTACTATCGGCGAAGACAGAGCGATTACAAATATCGTTTTGAGAAACGGCTATGATGTAAAGTTCCAGTCCAACGCCGTTGTCTATACGATGGTCCCGACCGAATACAGGCAGCTTTGCAAAATGTTCCTTCGCTGGGCGAGAAGCAACGTCCGCGAAACTTTCGTAATGCTCAAATACATATTCAAAAAATTCCGCACCGGCCCAGCAGGCGGCGCAAGAGTCAATTTCATCGTCTCTTGTATCAATCCGCTCGTATCGAGAGTATTGGTTTTCGCCGTCGTCGGCTGGCTTACCGTTCAGCCTTATGTTTATCTCTCCCAGCTCCTCTTCGGCGGCGCAGTTGCCTCGACCGCGCCTGTGGTTTTCTATCTCCTCCGACGCAGAAGTTCCGAAGCGGTTTGGGCCTATGTTTACGGCTGGTTCTGGCTCGTCGGTTTATGGTGGATTAGCGTCTGGGCGATTCTGACGATGAGGAACGGAAAATGGCTCACTCGCGATTTGCCCGCCGGCACTAAACCGTCGTTCGCAAAATTCATCGAGCGTTTCCGTCTCCGCGCAGCTTAATAAAATACTGTCATTGCGAGCTTAATATCAGAAACACTCCCGCCAGTACTCCGCACAGCGCTATCGCCTTATACCCGGGCCGAAGTTCTTTAAACAGCACTATCCCGCCAAGAAACGAAACTAATATGCACCCGCATCGAAGTGTCGAAAGCATCGCAATCAGCGAACCTTCGTAAGCCAGCGCCCTGAAATACGCAAAATCCGCGATAATC
>PGYD01000094.1 GCA_002839495.1 Planctomycetes bacterium HGW-Planctomycetes-1 | reverse complement strand
AAATCTTTTACCACGCATGGTACACCTCCTTTTTAAGGTTTTATCATGCCGGTACTCCAATCGCAACTGGTACAGTTTTTGGGGGGAAGGTCAAAAAAAAAAAAGGCAGTCGAAAACTTTTTGGATTGAATGTTTAAGGTGAAGGGGGGAACAAAAGAGCACAAGGCACAAGTCAAAAGACATAAGAAAAAGGCATAAGAACATAAGTTTAAGGGCAGGAAACCTTATAATTTCTTTGAAAAAGGGGTGTTGACGCCGCACCGGAGAATTATTGAATAAAAAATGGTGCGGGGTTGACAGAGATAAATTTATCGGCTAAAATAAAGTCTAAGTTTATATTGGACGATATAACAATATGTACTATTCAAGGTCGCTAAAAGATGTCTGGCTAAGCGCGTCAAAACATTTTCCGGTGCTTTTGCTTACGGGGTCTCGTCAGGTCGGCAAGACCACCTTTCTAAAACATATCTGTCCTGCCGGGCGGACTTACGTAA
Source organism: Planctomycetes bacterium HGW-Planctomycetes-1 (assembly GCA_002839495.1). Lineage (GTDB taxonomy): Bacteria > Planctomycetota > Phycisphaerae > Sedimentisphaerales > UBA12454 > UBA12454. The sequence continues at coordinate 5,508 of PGYD01000094.1, read as the reverse complement.
CATTGGACGACCCATCGACAAGGGCGCTGGCACAGGAAGACGGCGGGCTTTTTATGAAAAGATTTACTCCGCCGATTCTTATCGACGAGATTCAATATGCTCCCAATTTACTGCCTTATATAAAGATGGAAGCTGATTCCAGCAGTAAAAAGGGGCAATTCTGGCTTACCGGCTCTCAGCAGTTTTTAATGATGAAAGGTATATCCGAAACCCTGGCCGGCAGGGTAGCGATTATCAATCTGCTTGGTTTTTCGCAGCGTGAAAGAGAACGCTCCAATCTGGATATCGAACCGTTTATTTCCGAAAAGAAAAATTTGACAGCCAGATTATCTTTCGCAAAAAAACCGAGCTTAAAAAAAATGTATAAAAACATCTGGCTCGGCAGTTTCCCTGCTCTGATTGCCGGTGCGGCAAAAAACAGGGAGCTTTATTATAGTTCATATCTGCAGACTTATTTGCAGCGAGATGTAAGAGATTTGGCTCAGGTCGGCAATGAAAGGGCTTTTATAAAATTCATAAGGGCCTGTGCAGCAAGAACAGGGCAACTATTGAATCTGGCGGATTTGGCTAAAGATACGGATATAAGCATTCCCACTGCGAAAAACTGGCTCTCTATTCTTATGGCCAGTTTTCAGATTTTTTTACTTCAGCCGTATCATAACAATATTACTAAAAGGTTGATTAAAACACCTAAATTATATTTTCTCGACACAGGCTTATGCAGCTATCTGACGGAGTGGAACAGTCCCCAAACTCTTGAAGCAGGGGCGATGTCTGGCGCTATTTTTGAAACCTGGGTATTTTCGGAAATATTGAAAAGTTATTGGCACAGAGGACTTGAGCCGTTGATTTATTATTATCGCGACAAAGATAAGAAAGAAATTGATTTTATCATTGAGGCAAATCAAAAATTATATCCTATAGAAGTAAAAAAAAGTACAACAATAAAGAAAGAATGGGGCAGAGAATTTTCAGTTTTATCTAAATTTAAAAAAGGGACAGGTAAAGGAATCGTAATTTGTATGGCAGAAAAAATGTTGCCTTTAGATGATAAAAATGACGCCGTTCCTGTAACTATCCTTTGATAAACATTTGATAACCAAAAAGAATCCGGCATCAAATCTCGTATTTAATTGATACCATAATTTTTTGACTTTAAACCTCGCCAAAAAGGCGGTGAAATCAAACAAATAAATTTCCCTGAAACCTGTTTATTCGTGTCGGAGCCTGTCCGCCATAGTCCCTTAGGGACGACGGCGGATGCCTTTGTCCCTTTGCCCCTTTGTTCCTATCTTCTTCTTCCGTGTTTTCGTCTTCTGCCCGGAAGGGTAAATTTATGTTTAGACTTGTCGGCGACCTGTTTTGGCGGCAAATCCGGCATCATAGAAACAAAGCCGGGGCATTTTTCAATCTTCAATTTTCGTTCGATGAACCATTCAATCTGGCGAAGATATTTTTCCTCATCGCGGCTGACGAGCGTAATCGCGTCGCCGGTAGCGGTAGCCCGGCCTGTTCGGCCGATGCGGTGGATATAGTCTTCCGCGAATACGGGCACATCGTAATTTATAACGTGTGAAATTCCCTCGACATCAATTCCGCGGGCGGCGATATCCGTTGCGACCATAACCTGGAATTTACCTCTTTTAAAACCGTCCATCGCCCGCTGCCGCTGGCCCTGCGTGCGGTCGGAATGTATCGCGACGGCATTGACGCCTTCACGTTTGAGCCGATGACTGATTCTGTCGGCGCCGTGCTTGGTGCGCGAAAAGACAAGTACGCTGTACATCCCGCCTTTTTGGAGCATATGCAGCAGGACTTCCATTTTCTCTTCTTTGCGTACCGAATAAATATGCTGCGTAATAGTTTCGATTGGATTTCGCTGCTGGCCGACCTGGATTATTTTCGGATGATTCATTACTCCCGATGCCAAAGTTTTGACTTCCGGCGGTATAGTTGCGGAAAACAGCAGTGTTTGGCGTTTTTGCGGCACGACGGCGATGATTTTCCGCACATCGTTGATAAATCCCATATCGAACATACGGTCTGCTTCGTCGAGTACGAGTACTTCGACGTGTCGCAGGTCGATAGTTCGTCTGCCCATATGGTCGAGGAGTCTGCCCGGCGTTGCGACGATGATATCGACGCCGCGATTGAGTGCGGAGAACTGACCTTTGATATTCACGCCGCCGTAAACGGTTAGTGTTCGCATATTCAGGAATCGGCCGTAGCCGATAATGCACTGTTCGATTTGCAGAGCGAGTTCGCGGGTTGGCGTGAGAATGAGTGCTTTTATATGTTTGCTTTTTGTCGCGTGTTCGTGGCTGAGCCGGTTAAGGATTGGCAGTACGAAGGCGGCCGTTTTGCCTGTGCCGGTTTGTGCGCAGCCGATTATATCGCTGCCTTCGATAGCGGCCGGGATTACCTGTGTTTGGATTTCTGTTGGGGCTTTGTAGCCGGTGGCGAGAATACCGCGAACCAGCGGGTCGGAAAGACCGAGAATTTTGAATGACATAAAAAAATCCTAAAATTTTAACAGTGGAAATTAGACTCAAGAAGTCAAGCAGCGCCGATATAAAATCAATGGCCTGGTTGTTGTTTTATGATGTCTATTAAATTTCAAACGGCGTATTATAGCATATTTGGATATTAAAAGAAGTATATTCTTGCAGGGTAAAATTCTTGACTTTAAACCCCTTGGGTAATACACTTTACAGCTTGTGTATTGCCGTAAAAAACGGCATTTAACTATCAATCATAACCGATTGCCAGAAAAGGATTTATGAGCAACACGGAAGAACCAAAAAAGACTGAGCGGATAGAGGAAATACGGATTCTTGATGAGATGAAGAATTCGTATATGAATTACGCGATGAGTGTGATTGTTTCGCGTGCTTTGCCGGACGTTCGGGACGGCCTCAAGCCTTCGCAGCGGCGCATTTTGGCTGCGATGAACGACCTCAATCTCGGCCCGCGCAGCAAGCACAGAAAATGCGCCAAAATCGTCGGCGATACGTCGGGTAATTATCATCCGCACGGGGATCAGGCGACATACGGGACGCTGGTGAGGATGGGGCAGGAATGGAGTATGAGATATACTCTGGTTGACCCGCAGGGGAATTTCGGAAGTATAGACGACGACCCGCCAGCGGCAATGCGATATACCGAAGCAAGAATGTCGGCAGCCGCGATGGAAATGCTCGAAGATTTAAATCGAGATACCGTCGATTTTATCCCAAACTACGACGAAACACGAACCGAGCCGACTGTCCTGCCATCCAAGTTTCCGAACCTGTTGGTTAATGGCTCCACTGGAATAGCAGTAGGTATGGCAACAAACCTCGCGCCGCATAACTTAGGCGAAGTCTGCGATGCACTGCTTTTGGTAATAAAAGACCCAAATTGCGGGTTTAAAGATATAATGAAAGTAATGCCTGCGCCGGACTTTCCGACAGGCGGAATTATCTGCGGCAGAAACGGGATAAAACAGGCATACACTACCGGTAAAGGACACCTGACCGTTCGCGGAAAAGTCGATATCGAAGAGACCAAAAAAGGTCGAAAACACATCATAATCACCGAAATTCCCTATATGGTAATCAAGACGAATATCGTCTCGAAAATAGCAGAACTCGTCGAGGCAGGAACCCTGACGGAAGTTTCCGATGTTAGAGATGAATCGGACCGCAAAGGGATGCGAATCGTCGTCGAAGTGAAAAAAGACGCGGAAGAACAGGTCGCACTCAATAAAATTTATAAATATACACCTCTGCAAAGCACATTCGCGATATCCAATGTGGCCCTTGTAAATAACCGGCCCGAAACGCTGAATATAAGACAGATGTTAGGACTGTTTATCGACCACCGCAAAGAAGTAATCAGGCGGCGAAGCAAATTCCTTTTAATCAGGTGCAGAAACCGCGCACATATCCTCGAAGGTCTAATCCTTGCGGTAAGCGATATCGACGAAATAATAGAATTGATAAAGAAATCGCCTGATGCACCAACGGCAAAACTAAACCTGATGAAAAAGCCGCTAAAGATGGTGGAATCGGCGACACTGAAAAAACTTCTGCCGGCAGAGTTTGCAAAAAGAGCGACTTCAGAAGAGCAATTTTTGACCGGGCCGCAGGCGGACGCGATTTTAAGTATGCAGCTTTCACGGCTGACGGGACTTGAAATTGAAAAACTGGGCAAAGAATACGTCGGCCTTGTCGAAGAGATTAAAGGATACGAATCGATACTGGCGGACGAGAAGCTGGTGCTGGATATTATTACGGAAGATTTGTACGAGCTTAAGGAAAAATACGCTGATAAACGCAGGACAGATATTGCCGAGGCGACCGAGGAATTTAATATCGAAGATTTCGTAGCCGACGAGGAAGTGCTTGTTACGGTAAGTCACAGCGGATATATCAAACGCATGCCTGTCGATACATACCGCAAACAGGGGCGCGGCGGCAGAGGAATAATCGGGTCGGATACGCGCGAAGGCGATTTTATCGAGTCGCTGTTTACGGCATCGACGCACGATTACCTGATGGTATTTACCAATCGCGGGAAATGCTACTGGCTGAAGGTTTATAATATTCCGCAGCTTTCGAGGCAGAGCAAGGGCAGGAGCGTCGCGAACCTGCTGAACCTGAGCGACCAGCAAATCACATCTATTATTAACGTGGATAAATTCGACGAGCGAAATCTTGTGATGGCAACGCGGAAGGGAGTTATCAAGAAATCGGTGCTGGAGCTTTATTCGAATCCGCGTGCGAGCGGGATTATCGCTATTAAACTCGACCCTGACGACGACCTTATCGGTGTTGCGCTGACGAGTGGCCAAAATCATATAATCCTCGGCACGAAAGACGGAATGGCAGTTCGATTCGAAGAATCGCAGGCAAGGCCGATGGGACGATCGGCAAGAGGCGTTAAAGGGATTAATCTGCGCAAAGGCGATAACGTCGTCGATATGGTTGTGGCGGAAGAGGGCGCATCACTATTGACAGTATGCGAAAAAGGATACGGAAAACGGACGGAACTGGAAGATTACCGGCCGCAGCATAGAGGCGGAATCGGACTGATAAATATCAAAACGAGCGAAAGAAATGGCAATGTCGTCGCGCTAAAAGCCGTCAAAGACGAAGACGATATTATGATTATGACCGCAAAAGGGATTATTATCCGCACGGGACTCGATGAAATACGCGAAATAGGCAGAAATACACAGGGCGTCAGACTGATAAAACTCGAAGACGACGATAAAGTTGTCGCAGTCGAGCGCGTAATCAAATCCGCTGAGGGATGCCTTACGGCAGAAGATAAAGAAGAAGGCGCTGTATCCGATGAGGCAACAGGGCGGCAAGAGCCGGAAGTAAAGGATGATGAAACCACGAATGAACACGAATAAACACGAAATATCAGCCACAGAGCGGCTGTGTTTAATTTCAAGGATTTTTTAGAATTATTTCTTCCGTCCATAATGTCTGATTCCTTATCATCGTATTGAGTATTATC
>PGYD01000093.1 GCA_002839495.1 Planctomycetes bacterium HGW-Planctomycetes-1 | reverse complement strand
ATCCGCATCGAACGAGGAAATCGAAAAACTGCTCTGCGACAGACGCAGGGAATCCAAAAAATTAGTCTATCAACTGCTCCTTGACGAGAAAATTATCGAATTGCTGCAGGCAAGGTCTGATTTCGCGAATATGAGACTTGCAATCAGAAGACTTGTGCTCGAAAAACCGCTCGGAAGCCCGGCGGATTACTGCGATATGGGAAATATACCTGTCGACCAGTTCGAGCTGGTCTTCGAACAGGAAGATTATACCGCCCTGCCAAGCTATCTGCAGGAAGCGGTCGAGGCCGGTGTGCTCGGCTATTATAAAAATAAAAATGTCAGGGATATCGACATAGCCATCGACAAGGTCGAAGCGGAATTTCAGCTCGAAAACGCCTCGCAGGCGGGAAGTATTTTTCTCGTCGAGCTTATGAAAATGTATATCGACCTCAATAATATCCGTACGATGATGAGGCTGAAATACACCGAAATGCCGGACGGAAATATTTTTCTTGCCGGCGGATATATCGACTCGGCAAGACTCGACCAGATGCTCGATATCGGTTATGACGGTCTTGCTCAGGCCTTTGCGGCTACACCTTATTATCATATTTTAGAAGCCGGCGCAGCTTATATGCAAAGCAATAATTCATTTTTAAAGCTCGAAGCGGCGGCAGAACGGCATCTGCTCGGTTATCTCAAAAGCGCAGACCAGATTACCGCAGGCCATCAGCCCATCGTCGCTTATCTTTTGAGAAAAGAGCACGAAATCAGAATGATAAGAACGGTTCTTGCCTGCAAAAAGGCGCAGATAGAGCCGAAAGTTATTAATGACAGGATTGTGGTTAGTTAGAGAATCTTATGCAGGGAAAAGTAGCTATACTCGGAAGTGCTGATTTTGTGATGCCTTATTCGGCTCTCGGCGTGGACTGTTTCGCCATAGAAGACAAGGCCGAGCATATCGTCCAGACCGCTCAAAAGATTATCAATGATAAGTATATCCTTGTCATCGTTTCAGAAAATATGGCACAGGCCGCTCACGAAATTTTCGGCAGGTTCAGCACAAAGCCGGTGCCTTGCGTGCTTGTTGTGCCGTTTACAACGGAATCGAAAGGCTTTGCGATTAAGAGTTTGTCGAAACTCCTGAAAATCGCCACCGGAATAAACATATTACAAAATAATTAAAATCTTTATAAACAGGATACGCTATGTCAGAAACAAACACAGGTACGATAGTAAAAGTCGCCGGCCCGGTTGTTATCGCCGAGGGTATGCTTGGCTCAAGAATGTATGACGTCGTCAGGGTCAGCAAACATAACCTTATCGGCGAAATTGTCGAGCTTAAAGGCGACACGGCAAGCATTCAGGTTTACGAAGATACCGTCAGCGTCGGCCCCGGAGAACCTGTTGTAGATACAGGGGCTCCGCTTAGCGTTGAGCTTGGGCCGGGACTAATAGAAAGCATTTATGACGGCATCCAAAGACCGCTTAATGAGCTTTATAAGGTACAGGGAAATTACATCCTTCGCGGCAGTCAGCTTCCGGGCCTTAACAGGGAAAAGAAATGGCACTTCAAACCTGTTATCGAAAACGGAACTTCGGTCAGCGGCGGCGATATAATCGGCGAGGTACAGGAAACACCGATTCTGCTGCACAAAATTATGATTCCGCTGGGGATAAGCGGAAAAATCGAAGGTCTTAACGAAGGCGATTTTACCGTCGAGCAGACAATCGCGGCAGTTACCGCCGATAACGGACAAAAAACCGAAATCAAAATGATGCAGAAATGGCCTGTTCGTATGGGTCGTATTGTAAAGAGAAGACTGGCTCCCGAATCTATTCTTCAGACAGGCCAGCGCGTTGTAGATACATTTTTCCCGATAGGCAGAGGCGGCACGGCTTGTGTGCCGGGACCTTTCGGCTCAGGAAAAACTGTTGTACAGCATCAGCTCGCAAAATGGGTCGATGCCGATGTCGTTGTTTATGTCGGCTGCGGCGAACGAGGCAACGAGATGACCGATGTGCTGATGGAATTTCCGGAATTGAAAGACCCGCGAAGCGGACAGCCGCTGATGAAACGTTCGGTTCTTATCGCCAATACTTCCGATATGCCCGTTGCCGCAAGAGAGGCTTCGGTTTATACGGGTATTACAATCGCCGAATATTTCCGCGATATGGGTTATGCTGTCGCGCTGATGGCCGACTCAACGAGCAGATGGGCCGAAGCGATGAGAGAAATATCGACAAGGCTCGAAGAAATGCCTGCCGAGGAAGGTTATCCCGCGTATCTCGGCGCAAGAATAGCGTCGTTCTACGAACGGGCGGGCAGTATCGAATGTATCGGCAAGCCGGAAAGACGGGCATCGGTATCAATTATCGGTGCTGTAAGTCCGCCCGGCGGCGATTTGTCCGATTCGGTCGTTCAGGCTACGCTGCACGTCGTAAAAGTGTTCTGGTCGCTGATGGGAAAACTCGCTTATCAAAGGCACTTCCCCGCAATCGACTGGCTGACAAGCTATTCGTTCTATAAACAATACCTGCCAAGCTGTTTTAAAGATAAAGAACAGGGACAGGAAATGATGGTACTGACTCAGGATGCGATGAGTCTTCTGGAGCAGGAGGCGGGGCTTGTCGAAATCGTAAGGCTTGTCGGCTCTGAAGCGATAAGTCCGGCTGACAGAATGGTATTGCAAACCTCGAAAAGCATTCGCGAAGATTACCTGCACCAGAACGCTTTTCACGAGGTCGATACATACACCTCGATGGAAAAACAGTACGAAATGCTCAAGACCATACTTCACTTCCACAAAAAAGGCCTTGAGGCTATCGAAAACGGAGTCGATACAGAGGAAATTTTCAAACTTGAGGTGCGGCAGGATATCGCGAGAGCTAAATACATCCCGGAAAAAGAGATGGATACGATAATAAAAATAAGAAATAAGATTGATGAACAATTTGAAAATATTAAATGTGAAGTGAAAATAGAAGCAAGGAAATCCTAAACTCTAAATCCTAAACAAATACAAATGACCGAAATACAAAATTCAAAACAATACGACCTTGAAGAGCGAACATTTCAGTTTGCCAAGAGAGTAAGAGCGTTTGTAAAAAGGCTGCCAAAGACAATAGCAAACATTGAAGATTCGAGACAATTGGTCAATGCATCAGGTTCCGTTGGTGCAAATTATATAGAAGCGAATGAAGCTTTGAGTAAAAAAGATTTTTTAATGCGGGCAAAGATATGCCGCAAAGAAGCAAAAGAGAGCCGGTATTGGTTAAGACTGGTCGATACCGGTGAAGATAAAGAGCTCGACAAAGAAAGAAAATGGCTGGAAAATGAAGCAAATGAGCTTACAAAAATATTCGGTTCAATCGTAACTAAAAGCGAATAGCTGTTTTGAATTTTACTATTAGGATTTTGATATTATTTAGGATTTAGAAATTAGATATTAGGACTTAAATTTAGCGGGAGCGGCAAATGCTTAACGAATACCAGACAGTAACCAGTATAAGCGGACCTTTGATACTGGTCGAATCGGTCGATGACGCCCGATATGGCGAAATGGTTGAAATCGAAATAGGCGACGGCTCTATCCGGCACGGCCAGATACTTCAGGTTGACAGGGATAAAATGCTTGTCCAGATATTCGAGGGAACCGAAGGTATCGATGTCGATTCGGCTACGGTAAGGATGCTCGGCAGACCGCAGGAGCTTGCGGTTTCGCCGGATATTCTCGGCAGAGTATTCAACGGTATCGGCAACCCCAAAGACGGCGGAGCCGAAATCATCGCCGAAAAACGCCTCAATATCAACGGCAATCCCATCAATCCGTACAGCAGAGACTATCCCAACGAATTTATCCAGACCGGCATTTCGACCATCGACGGCTTGAATCCGCTTGTTCGCGGCCAAAAACTGCCTATATTCAGCGGCTCCGGCCTGCCCCACGATGAGCTTACCGCACAATTGGCAAGACAGGCAACTGTGCTCGGCAAAGGCGAGCAGTTTGCTGTCGTTTTCGCCGCTATGGGAATTACGTTCGAGGCGGCACAGTTTTTCATCAACGATTTACGCGACACAGGCGCGATTGAAAGAGCCGTAATGTTTATAAACCTTGCCAACGACCCCGCAATCGAAAGAATCGCTACGCCGAGAGTTGCCCTTACCGCGGCCGAATACCTTGCGTTCGATAGAGATATGCACGTTCTTGTAATTCTTAATGATATGACAAATTACTGCGAGGCTCTGCGTCAAATCAGCGCGGCACGAAAAGAAGTGCCGGGCAGGCGAGGCTATCCGGGCTATCTTTATACCGACCTTGCGACGATTTACGAACGGGCGGGAAGAATAAAGAACAAAAAAGGTTCAATAACGATGGTGCCGGTTCTGACGATGCCGGAAGACGACAAAACTCATCCTGTGCCGGACTTGACCGGCTACATCACCGAGGGCCAGATAATTTTGTCCCGTTCGCTGCACCGCAAAGCTGTCGCCCCGCCGGTCGATGTGCTGCCGAGCCTTTCGAGATTGAAGGATAAAGGCATCGGCAAGGACAAAACCCGTGAAGACCACGCCGATTTGTACAACCAGCTCTACGCGGCTTATGCACGCGGCAAGGAATGTCAGGAGCTGGCGACGATTCTCGGCGAAGCCGCCCTGTCGGACGAAGACAAAAAATATATGACTTACGCCAACGAATTCGAAAAGCGGTATATTTCGCAGGGCTATAGCGAAAACAGAACAATCGAACAAACGCTCGACCTCGGCTGGGAGCTTCTGAGTATGTTCGAGGATTCCGAACTGAAACGTATTCGCGTCGAATATATTAAAAAGTATATGCCGAAATTCAGGAAACAATAAGCTATGCAGGCAACTGTAAACGCTACGAGAATGGAACTGCTTTCGCTTCGCAGACGCGTTGCGCTCGCGGCCAGAGGCCATAAACTGCTCAGTCAAAAAAGAGACGAAATATCGAGGCAGCTTATACAGATATCCCGCCAGCTCGGTTCGCTTCGTCAGGAAGTTGAAAAAGAGCTTATCGAGATTTCGAGACGATTTGTTATGGCACGGGCTACGATGGAGCCTGAAAACATAAAATCAGCGATGGAAGTGGCCACCAAGAAATTCAGTCTTGCAATCAGCTTTGCCGCCATAATGAGCGTAAAAGTTCCTAAATTCACCAAAACCATCGACGGCGAAATTATCAGCTACGGCTATTCGACTACCAGCGGAGAGCTTGACATCGCGCTTAAGGGACTTGAAAAAGTCTTCGATAAACTGCTCGAACTTGCCGAAAAGGAAAAACAGGCACAGCTTCTGGCTGATGAACTTCAGAAAACCCGCCGGCGGGTAAATGTGCTCGAACACGTAGTCATACCGGAGATGCAGCAGACGATTCGCTTTATATACGATAAGCTCGCCGAAGCCGAACGCGATAATATCAGCAGGCTAATGAAAATAGCTGATATGATTCGTTCCGATTAAAACTAACATTTACCATCCAAAACCTCTGCTTTTTACCGGCTTTTCACTATAAATTGCCTGTTGTTCAGGACGAAACAAGTTATAATACCGCTATGCCTGATACTGACAGTTTTAAAACAGAAATAGCAGCCCCAAAACCGCTTATGCCCGCCGGTCCTACCCTGCATTACAGCCATGCAAATGTAAACGGCTGTTATTTCCTTGCGGTTTGCGTGTATTATTTTACCGCTGTTTTCTGGTCGAAACTTATGACGGGCAGCCTTATCTGTCCGTATTTTCCCGGTCCGTTTTATCTTGAAAAACTCATCCTATCGCCGCTGAGCATTTTCGAGTATCCCGCCCAGATATTTGTGGTAGGTCTGCTTGTCGGAATCCTTATTTCCGCCCCTATTCTTATCTCACAGCTTATGAGTTTTTACTACGGTATTCTTCCCGTGCTGATATTGGCTTTTGTAGCCGGCCTGCCGGGTCTTGCAATCGCTGTTTTCATCGGCGCGTTCGCGGCGGCGCTGAGGCCTTTACGCTTCAGGTCGCGGTTTATCGCTATTGTTTTGTGCGTCTCGCCGGCGCTTATATATTTCGGCTTTTTCGGCGGAGCGAAAAACGTGGACAATGTCCGATGGGCGTTGTCGTTTGCTCCCTGGTTTAACGGAATTTTAACGGCACTGACAATTTCCGCTATAGTTTTGATAATAGGCCATTTCACACGCTACAGGCCGGGCCTGATATGGAGCATAATCGCCATCACTCTTGCCGCAGC
>PGYD01000012.1 GCA_002839495.1 Planctomycetes bacterium HGW-Planctomycetes-1 | reverse complement strand
TTTTTTTCTATCGAATTCCGAAACCTTCACAGAGATGATAATCGCGCATCAAAAAAACCGAACATAAGCTTATGTTATACGCCTTGCACTATGCAAAAACCGTATTATCAGTACTGATAATGCGGTTTCTTGGAGTTTTAAAACGGCTTCTCATATCATTATGACCCTTTTGTAATTACTTCTCAAAAAAATATTCAGCTTTATCCCCCATAATTCTTATAAAAATTCCCATAAAATAGTTGACTAAAGTTATTGATAAAGCCGATAATATGATCACAATGTATAGTCTCATAATATTAGAGGCTTAAGTTAAGGTAAATAAATATGCGTATGCGTGGTTAAAAAGAAAGACTTTAGTCGATTAGGAGAAGAGCAGCACATAATTGAAAGGAATTAATTATGTTCGTACAAAAGCAAATAAGTTGGTTTTTGTTTTCCTTGGTGTTAGCGTTGATTTGCTGTTTTAGTATAGAAGCAGCATTTGCAGCAGAAGAGAATGCCCCGAATAATAAAGAAAATAAAGATTACTTCGAGATGTCTCTTGAGGAGTTAATGAACACTGAAATCTCCGGTTCAGGCTCTCTGACGAAGACGACTCGAAGAAAGGTCCCTGCAACTATGACCACTATTACCAAGGAAGACATCCAGCGAACGGGCGCCCGCAGTCTGGACGAACTCCTACTGATCACAGTGCCGGGGCTCCAAAAACAGTTCCACCGGTATGAGTATGAGCATATAGGCATCCGGGGCATTATGAGTGACCGTGACGATAAATACCTGCTGCTCGTTAATGGCAGGTTGATGAATGAGCGGTTTTTCTATGGCGCTATGGCCGAGCGCGATTTACCCATGCTGAAGGATATTCACCACATTGATGTCGTCCGCGGGCCGGGTTCCTCCATATACGGTCCCGGCGCAATCGGTATGGTAATCAATATCACCACAGATAACGCTCTGACATTCCAGGGTCTGGAGGCTACAGCCCGATTGGGTTCCATTGAAGAGTATTACTCTGGTGAACTCAAATACGGTCATCGAATCGCCGACGACGAGGGTGTGTTCTTATATGGGGGCCTTAGCAAGTACCCCGGTGCCAGCGGGGATGATGCCCAACGCGTGTACTCGGACTGGTACCGTGAAGGTAAAAAGCTCTACGGCAGTTACGGCTTTGGGAATCGGGCCACCATACCAAAGGTCAAGGTACATGCCCAGTATAACCGGGGCGGGCTCGAAACCTGGATACGGTACACGCAGGGCGGTCATTATCGCTACACCGCGGACACTGTGTGGGCGCCCGGACCCGGGCAGACAACAGAATACCGACCCGATGCGGACGCATATCGAAAACTCACCGGCTATGTCGGCAATCGCTTTGAAATCAGTCCGACACTCGCGGTAACCCCCTCTTTCAGCTTCGACATCCATGAGGATTATGAGGAGTACAGGATGAGGAAAGCCAATAGCTGGCGGCGCAATGACTTCAATACTAAGTTGATGTTAGATTGGACACCCAATGACAACCATCAAGTTACGGTCGGGGGCGAGTGGTCGCACGCTGTCAACAACAAGAAAGGGAGCTGGGCGAATGTGGTGCCTGATGGCGATCTTACCGACATTGGGAACAGCCCTTTCTATACCGATTTGACAAGTTTTATGGGTGAGTACCAATGGCGTATGTCTGATGCATGGACAATGTTTTTGGGCGGACGCCTTGACTGGCATAATTACATATCTGATAAGATGTTCTCCCCGCGAGCGGCCTTAGTATGGACCCCTGACGAGAAGAATACGGTCAAGCTGATGTACACGAAGGCTTCTCGTGCCAATACCGATTCGGTGATGCGTCAAGGATATATCCTGCATAAAGCCGATAACAGTAGGTCAGACCAGACTGATGTTGAAACCCTCGAGGCCTACGAACTGCGCTACGAGCGACAACACACCGATAAACTGTGGCTGGCGAGTTCTCTGTTCTATCACATCCACAACCCCGTGGCCTGGGGAGACACGGCGACTGGAGGCAGGGTAATGCAACTGGGTGAGATGAAGTCCATCGGCGTCGAGCTCGAAGCAATCTACCGCACAGACCGGATGCGCATCATCTTTTCGCACAACTATACAAAGCTGCACAGTTACTCCCAGGCAAGCGATGTCACCAAGCAGTATTACTCGGCCGCAGGAATGGGCTTCGGTAGTATGGACTTTGCCAACTATGACAATCACAGCACCAAATTGCGTGCTGAGTATGACGTTACCGAACGCTTAAGCGTCGATGGCTCAATGCAGGTCTATTGGGGCTGTCCAGGCAAGAGAGGTTGGGTCAAGGTGCAACAACAGTACTGGGGTGGGGTCACCCATTCAAAAGCCATGTATAACGGCGGTGCGTTTCTGAATCTTGGCGCTCAGTACAAGGCGAACAAAAACCTCCTCGTACGATTTGACGCCTATAACATCATGGGCTTCTTCGACAAAGACATCAACGCAGTCAAGGTGCACACTGAGGGTAATGAGGAGTACTGGACAGTGGCGCCGGCGTTTGGCGTATCCGTAACCTATACATTCTAATAGCAACTGCCAGGCATAAAACCGGCATCTGTCATAGCAAAAAACCACTGGTTTTAACCGGTGGTTTTTTGCTTCCTGAAAATTTTCAGCAGTTTGAGTCTCCTGGAATATATTTTCAACTGTGCTATCGCCTTGATAATATTCAGCTCAAAAGTGCTGTTCCCCTCCACGTTTATTACTGCCATCAAATCGAGAACCTTTTCCGGTCTTTTCGTCTTCAGATAAACCAGCAGCACATCTCTGAAAAGTTCGTAATTCGCCGCGTCAAATTCGAGCGCATAATCTAAAAACTGCTCTGCGTCTTCGAACTCTCCGCGAACGGCAAGCGCTTTGCCGAGATAAAAATAATTCATCGCGTCTGCCGAGCCCAGTTCGGAAACCCGTAGAAAACAATGGGTCGCGTAATCAGTCTGCCCCAGTTCCATCATCATCACGCCGATTGCCTGTAAAACTTCCGGCCGGCGTATATCAAGTTCGAGCTCAGCGGCCAGCAGCGAAAACGCCGCGTCCTTTTGCCCCCGTTCAAACGCAAGCTGGGCAAGACGAAACCTCGGCCCCGCCATATTCCTGTCGAGCTTTACAACCTCCAAATACAGCTCTTCCGCCTCTTTTTGCCTGCCTGCGTGTAATTCTATTTCGCCAAGATAAAACACCGCCGTCGCGCAGCTCGGCTCGATTTCGAGTATCCTGCGGAATTTCTCAGCCGCCGAAATTACATCGCCGCAGTGAAGCAGAAACAGTCCGAAATCGAAAACCACTTCCTTATCGCCCGGATTTTTCCTCAATTCCCTGATAAAATACTGCCGCGCATTTTCTTTCTCGCCCAGATTCCAGTATCCCTGCGCGATATGATAATTAATCTGCGGATGCTCCGGCTCCAGATAGGCCGTCTTTTCCCAGCACCATACCGCTTTTCTGAAATTATCCTGAATGAAAAATGAATTGCCGATATTGTAAAAGCACAGCGGACAGGATCCATCGATTTGCTGGGCAAGATAAAACATCTGCTCAGCCATTTCGTAATTGCCCATCTCCGTATAGGTAATTATCCTGTTGCAGAAGCCCGGCTCGAAGTTCGGGTCGATTTCTTCGATTTGTCTGAATATCTCAAGTGACAAATCGTATTGACCGACACGCGTATAATCCACCGCAAGACAGTTAAGCATCTCAACATCGTGCGGGTTCAGCTCCAGCGCAAGTTTATACTCTTCGATTGCCTGGTCGAATCCCTCCATCGCGTCAAGCGTAAGTGCCTTATTGAAATGCCATCTGTCGTTGGACGGATTTATCTCAATCGCCTCGTCCATCGCAGAAAGCGCCTCGCTCATTTGCCCCTCTTCATAAAGCTCGTAAGCCCTTATGGCTTTTCGTTCTGCCTGGTCCCACGAATTAAACTGCTCGAATTCGCTCTCGAAATTCATATAATTTCCCTGTAAAATAGAGGTTTATCCGCCGAAGCTTGCCCGCCGTATGAGGGGCGGACTTATCCAAGAGCCAAATCGGCAGAAAACCCGCCCCTGTTAATGCTTAAAATCAGGCTTTTTTAAAATCTAAATAAGACAGACCGAAAGACCTGCTATTGTCCATAAGCCATTTAAAAACAATGAGTTGTATAAATTTTAAATATTAAATATTAAATTTTAAATCCTGTTTTGTGCCTTTTTCTGGAAAATAGTTGGTTTTGGTCTTATAATGCTCCAATAATTTTAAGGTTTATCCGCAGATGGCGGACTTGAAAAAGGAGTAATCGATTATGATAAAGCAGATACATGGAAAGCTTACCGCTGGCAAGGCGAAATTCGCCATAGTTGTAAGCAGGTTTAACGAGTTTATAACCTCCAAGCTTTTGGCCGGTGCTATTGACGCTTTGCAGAGGCACGGCGCTTCTGACAAGCAGATTACCGTTATTTGGGTTCCCGGCTCAATCGAAATCACGCCGGCTGCAAAGAAGCTCGCTGCCGGCGGAAAATTCGACGCCGTAATTTGTATCGGCGCAATTATTCGAGGTCAGACTCATCATTACGAATATGTCGGCCAGCAGGTCAGCAGAGGTATCGGCCAGATTAATTACGATACCGGCGTGCCGACTATCTTCGGCGTTCTTACCTGCGACACTATCGAGCAGGCTATCGAACGTGCCGGTACTAAAGCCGGCAACGCAGGCGCTACTGCCGCTGCCAATGCTATGGAAATGGTTGACGTGCTCTGTCAAATATAAAAAGAAATTCGGATTAGTATGCCTACAGCCGACAAAAGAACCCGGGCAAGAGAGCTTGCGATGCAGGTCCTTTGCCAGATGGACGTTCAGGGTGATGCCGCTTTGGATATGCTCGGAATTTTTTTAGCTGAAAATACCGATGAGCCCGCTATCAGGGAAATGGCTGAAAAATGGACCAAAGGTGCTTGGCAGGTCGTCGCCGACTGCGATAGTCTTATCGCCGAGGCCGCCGTCAAATGGGAACTGTCGAGACTTAATCAGGTCGATAGAAGTATCCTTCGACTCGGTGCCTATCAGTTAAAATACTGTCCGGACATCCCGGCAAAAGTGGTGATTAACGAGGCAATCGAACTGGCTAAAAAATTCAGCGCGGGATCGTCCTCAGGCTTCGTAAACGGAGTGCTGGACGCAATTTATAGAAAATTAAGAACGGATTCGGACAACCAATGCGAAAAATAGCGATGTTAAACCAGAAAGGCGGCGTTGGCAAAACCACTTCTGTTGTCAACATCGCCGCCGCTCTTGCTCAAAGCGGCGCAAAAGTCGTCGCCGCCGATTTCGACCCGCAGGCTCATCTTACAATCCACCTCGGTGTCGAACCAGACAGCGTCGAATCGGGGACATACAAATTATTGACCGGCTCTGTGGATTTTGACGACGCCTTAATCGAAGTAAGACCTAATCTGTTTCTGCTCGGAGCAAATATTCATCTTGTCGGAGCCGAAAGCGAACTGGTCAGCGTCGTCGGAAGAGAAACAATCTTCCGTGAAGCCGTCTTAAAATCAAAATTGAATTTCGATTATATGATTATAGATTGCCCTCCCTCGCTCGGCCTTTTAACTCTCAACGCCTTGGCCGCCGCCGAAGAGGTAATTATTCCGCTTCAGCCGCACTTTCTCGCGCTTCAGGGCCTGGGCAAACTTCTCCAGACCGTAACCCTTGTCGGCAGGAGAATAAATCCTTCCCTTTGCGTTAGCGGAGTTCTCCTCTGTATGTTCGACAGCAGAACATCGCTGTCCGAAGAGGTCAAAAACGATATCAATAAATTTCTCACCGGAGCAAGGGAATCCGATTGTCCCTGGAGCAAAGCGCAAATCATTCCTGTCTTCGTACGAAGAAATATCAAACTTGCCGAGGCTCCCAGCTATGGAAAAACAATTTTCGAATACGCCCCCGGCTGTCACGGCGCAGAAGACTATAAACTCATTGGCGATTATCTGAATAATGGAACAATTCCTCCCGCTCCCGACAACCCGCAGGACACAGCAGCCTTAGAATCCCGAATATGAGTCCCGCACCTTCTATATATTCAATGAATTATCCATATCTTTTAAACAACTTAAAGTCTAACAGCATCACATCTAATTTAATAAATATAGAATTGCTTTGTAGAAAACTTTCTTTTTGTCATTTCGAGCGAAGGCTGCGAAGCAGCCGTAGTCGAGAAATCTATAAAAAAAGCAGATTTCTCCGCTTCGTTCGTCCCGATTTATCGGGACTCACTCCGGTCGAAATGACCGTTTTTCTACAAAGCAATATAGAATATAAAGAAGGTGCGGGATGAGAACGGCAAGATTTTTTTGTGATTCGATTCACCGCGATACCGGCACAATCCTTACTGATGTACAGTTTCGCCATCTGACAAAGGTACTCAGGCTCAAAATCGGCGACTCTGTCGAGCTTTTCGACGGCAAAGGCACACTCGCGCAGGCAATCATTGAAAAAATCGAAAAATCTCAGGCCGTCTTGCTCGTCAAAACAATCGAAAATCATCCGAAACCAACCCAGCAAAGAATAATCATCGCTTCGAGCATTGCCAAGGGAGACCGCTTTGAACTTCTTGTCGCAAAATGCACTGAATTAGGTATTGACAGAATCGTACCTGTCATTTTCGAAAGAACAGTAAAGCAATCGCTCCAGCATCGCCGCCTTGAAACTATCGCCCTTGAATCGACAAAACAGTGTCAGCGGTTATTCTTGCCGATAATTGATTCGCCGATAAGCCTGTCGCAGGCAATTGAAAAACTGCGAGCCGACTACCCGAACGCAAAAATTATCTTCGGCTCTTTGACCCAAAATGCCGAATCCATTATAAATTTCGACTCCGCTTTGAATGAGATTATAGCTTTCATCGGCCCCGAAGGCGGCCTGACGGAAACTGAAGAAAATATGCTGAAGCAAACAAACGCTCAGCCTGTTAAACTTACTGAAACGGTGTTGAGAATTGAAACAGCGGCAATTACTTTCGCCGCCGTTCTTGCAGCTATGAGAAAAAAATAATTCGCTTTTTAATTCACAAAAGATTTCAGAAATTCTATCTCCTGCTCGCTAAGCGGCTCTTTTTGAATTTTTTCGACCTTTTTCATCGTTTCCTGCAAATCGAACCCGCCCGATTTCAGCATCCATACCGCTGCAAGATATGCAACTCTTTTTTTGCCGCTGCCGTCGTGCAAAAGTATCGGCAGATTGGCATTATCACTCATTATTTCAAGAAACTGCCGGCAGGACTCCGTATCGGGAATACCATCACTTGGAACATTTTTTTCTACCGGAAGCTCTATATATTTTACGCCGTTATCTTTCATCCATATTATTTCTTCGTTATACCAGTTATGCTCTCGATGTTCGTCCGGATTCCGCAGGTTCACAACCGCGGCAATATGATATTTATATAAAAGCCGAGTATAATCCATCCCCCGCGGCTGACCGCTCGTATAAAGCACTCCCGGCTTTACCACATTGAAATTCTTTATATGAAAATGTCTGACAAGTCCCGTTATAACCAGAACGATTATTATCAGCCATACCCATCCGACAATGGAGCTTTTCTTTTTTTTCATCCGCCCAGTTTCCTGTAAACATTTCTGACCGCGTAAATTTTCCGGTCGGTCGCCTCGAAATACACCCTGCTTATCATCTCGCCGATAAGACCGGTAGAAATAAAACCCAAACCTATCAGAAGCAGAACCAGTCCCACCGCCGCTATCGGCCCGTGAGCCTCTAATATAGGCACGTTAAAATAAAATTTATCGAACAGAACATAAGCAAAACCCAAACTTGCCGCCGCTATACAGTAAAACGCCGCCTTGCCGAAAAAATGCAGCGGCCTCGTAATATAGCCGAGTAAAAATCGAAGTGTTATCAAATCGAACGCCACCCGGAACGTCCGCGATATGCCGTAATTGCTCTTGCCGGCGGGCCTTTCGATATTCTTGATGGGTATCTCGATTATTTTCGCCCCTCCGAACGATACAATCGCAGGTATAAAACGGTGCATCTCTCCGTACAGCCGCAAATCCTGGATTATCTGTCGTTTATAAGCCTTAAATGTCGTGCCGAAATCGTGAATATCGACCCCGCTTATTTTCGACGCCAGCCAGTTCGCCGCCCTGCTCGGTATCTTGCGCATAATAAGGTTATCGACCCGTTTTTCACGCCACCCGCTCACAACATCGTATCCTTCGTCTATCTTCTTCAGAAAATTCGGTATCTCTTCAGGTAAATGCTGCAAATCCCCGTCCATACTGATTATTACTTCACCTTTCGTATGGTCGAACCCCGCCGCCAGTGCAGGCGTTTGTCCGAAATTCCTGCGAAGATGAACCACCACCAAATGTTCGTCGTCTTCGGCGATTTTTTTCAGTTTTTCAAGCGTCGAATCAACACTGCCGTCATCGACAAGCACAAGCTCATAACTTTTATTCGTATCCCTCATCACTTTTGTCAGACGTTTATAAAGCTCCTGCACAACCGATTCCTCGTTGTACAAAGGAACGACTACCGAATATTTAACTGCTGTTTCAGTCATTTTTACTTCCCGTCAATCTGACCGTAATGAATAAGCTCTATCCCCGCTCCGCTGAGTATCTCTTTCGTCTTCGGCTCGCAGAGCCATTTAAGCTCTGCTTCTCTTTGTCCGACCAGCCTCGTATTCTCAAGACCTTGTGCGTATCCAGGATGCGTCATCACTTCCGCTGTCCCGGCAAACTGTGTCCTGCCCATTTCTTCCCAGAACGCCCCGTCGATTCTGCCCGTATGGGCCGCTCCGAAGAATATATTGTTTTTTATAAATCGGCTGTCTGCCTTCTGACAGTTTAATGTCATCTGCCTCAGCAGCAAGGCCCGAATCCTGGCTGCCGTCCCTACTCTCGGCCAATCGCCGCTGCAAACCGTCGCAGGCTCCCACGGCCAGCGTATCGCCCCGATGCCGAACCCTTCCGCAAGAGAGCATACTATCTTATATATCGGCCCGAAACAATGAAAGTGCTTATGCGAATCCAGATGGGTCGGTTTTATACCCTTATTGATTATCGCCTCTATCTGGGCCGTAAGTTCCATTTCTATCGCGCTCAGCAGTCTTTCGCTCATAGCGCTTTTAGCCGCCAGTTTATAGACCGAATATTTGAACTCGCCCTTTTCATTTATGAGAGGTTCGACCAGCGGGTCAGACGATATCGGCCTGCCTTCCGTCAAATTCAGATGTATCCCCACCCCCAGGCTCGGCATTTGCTCAGCTATCGCTATCGCCTTATCCGTAGCCGGCGTATTGGCCATAAGTGTTGCGCTGGTCAGCACTCCTTTACTGTGGGCCTGCGCCACCGCCTTGTTCACACCTTCGCAAAGTCCGAAATCGTCCGCGTTTATAATCATTTGTCTTGTCATAAGACATAAGAGCATAAGACATAAGGGCATAAGAAACAAGAGTAAAATTGCCCGTCTGCTTTCGGCTCGCGGCCGGCTTTTATTATTTTTGTTGCAAAAACACTTTATTTGACGAAAATAACATTGGTATCGTTATGGTATTTATTCTTCACAGGTATATTTTTCGTGAGTTATTCAAGGTCTTCGTCCTCTCGGCGATGGCTTTGGGCGTCATTATGAGTCTGGGAAGTCTGCTTCGGCCCGTTCAGGAATACGGCGTAGGTCCCAAGCAGGTTCTCGATTTGCTCTATTATTTTATGCCGATTACCTTAACCTTCGTCCTACCCGTTGCCGCCCTTTTCGCGACTTCTCTTGTGTACGGCAGAATTGCCGCCGATAACGAGTTCGACGCCTGCAAGGCGAGCGGAATCAGTCCCGCTATGTTATTTTACCCCGGTCTTATTCTCGCCATTATTGTCTCAATTGCAAATCTGCTTTTGAGTTTTCATGTCGTGCCGGTTTATGTCCGAAAGGCAGAAGCCGCCGTCAAAGCGGATGCAAAACAAATATTATTTCGAAATATCCAAAGACAGGGATACTATTGCCTGCCCGGCGGACAGTTCAGGATTTATGCCGATGCCGTAGATGTCAAAAATTCCGGCCTCCTCGGCGTAGCTATTATTGACGCCGATAAATCCAGAGAAAAAAGGCTCATCACCGCTGAATCCGCGACTATAAACTTCGACGATACCGCAAAAACCAACGAGGTCAAGGTCTTCGCTAAAAACGCTTTCCAGTTCGACGAGTACGGCGGAGCTTTCTTCAAGGCTATTTCCATTATCGGTGAATTTGAATCGCCTATGTCCGACAGCGTAAAATTCCGCAAAATCGACCAGATGAACGCCATCAAAGCCGCGCCGATTAATTATTATCCCGTCGCCCTTACCGCATGGAACGCTTATGAGCAGCTCACTCTCGAAATGCTCTTTGGCGAAATAAACAACGTCCTCAGTGCAGAAACCGCAAACTTCTATCAATTGCACAACGATGAATCGCTAATAAGGTTCACCGGCGAAAAAACCGTCCTTAACAACGCTAACAGCACAATAGAAATTGTCGGCAAGGTCGTCTTATTCGAGTACTCTAAAAGCACCGGCGAGCTTGCAAAAAACTACCGCGGAGAAAAACTCGTCATACAGCTCTCCGCAGAAACCGCCGTCAGGCCAAGTTCTAAAATAATCCTTACTTTCCCAAATGCCGTCTGGCTCGACAGGGGCATCGAATATATGAAGCCCAGATACACGGCAAAAGACCTTGTCCTGCCGGATTCGGTCGCCGCGAAACTCGGCGAGGATGTCATCGACACCGCCAAAAAACATCTCTATCTTGACAACCCTTCTAAGAAACTCTCGGCGCTCATCGCCGAAATGAAACGAAAAATACGCGTAACTCTCGTCGAAATAAAAGCCGAAATACATTCGAGACTCGTCTTCGGAATCGGATGTATTACTCTCATTCTCATCGGTATTGAGCTCGGCATTAAATACAGAGGCGGCCATTTGCTTACTGCCTTTGGGTTCAGCTCTATTCCCGCTGCCGCACTGCTTATCTTTATTATGGCGGGAAAAAATATAACTAAAAATCAGCGCTCCGGCTTCGGAGACGAAATCGGCGTAGCTTTTATGTGGCTCGGCCTGTTCATTCTCTCTATCGTTGCCGTCTCTCTTTACAGAAAAATATTAAGAAACTGAAAATGAATCCCGCACCTTCTACATATTCAATATTTCAGATATACCTTTCAAGAAACAGAAAGAATAGTATCTTTTATAAAGATATATCTCCTAAAAACAGAATAAAAGAAGGTGCGGGATGAAAATCCTCGATAAATATGTAACGAAAACTTTTCTCACAGGCTATCTTATCGCCTTTCTCGTCCTTATGGGACTGCGAATTATGATTGACTTGTTTGTAAATATCGATGAGTTCACCGAAAACGCACAGCTCGGCACCTTTCGTGTATTAGCGAATATCGCTGTATTTTACGGCAGGTCCAGCCTTTTATATTTCCGAGACTTTGCGGGTATGATTACGGTTGTAGCCGCCGTTTTTTCGCTCGGAAAAATGACAAAAAACAACGAGCTTATAGCCGTTATGGCATCAGGTATGAGTCTCAAACGCATCATCGCTCCTATCCTGTTTTTGTCTCTTGCATTTACCGGACTGCACGTCGTCAATCAGGAATTTTTTATCCCTCCGATGGCCGACAAGCTCGTCCGTTCGCACGACTCCATTGACGAAACCCTTACTTACGATATGTGGTTCATCTCCGACAGTCAGGGCAATCTTTTCTGCTCGCCGCAGTTTAATGTCGGCGAGGCCGTAATCCAGAACCCGACGATAATAACCAGAACAAGACAGGAAAATCAGCCTGTCCTTTGGGACGTTACCGGAATCATTAAGGCCGATTCCGCGCATTATGACCACGACACAGAATCCTGGGTTCTCAAAAACGGTTTGTTTATGGCCGTCTCCCGCCAGTTGTCGGACAAACCGTACCAGACCGTAAAATCCTGTAAAAGCGACCTGGCCCCAAAAGATATTCCCGTCAGGAGAAAGTCAACTTATATGGATTTGCTCAGTTCTTACGACCTTATGAAGCTCGCCCGTCAAAATCCGAAGGACATCGCGAAGCTCTACGCCCAGAAAAATTTCCGCATCACAGACCCCCTTATAAACTTCATTATGCTGATGATTTCACTGCCGATTCTTGTCTGCAGAGACCCAAAAGGCCTTAAATCCGCCGTCTTTATCAGCTTCGGACTCACCGGAGCCTGCTATATTATGACTTTCCTCAGTAAAATCCTCGCCGCTGAAATTTCCATCGCCGGCAGAATTATCCCGGAATTATGGGCATGGCTGCCTATCTTTATCTTTCTGCCCATCGCGTTTATCGAGCTCGATTCGATGAAAACATAATTTTCCCCTTTGAAATCCGTGAAATTTGTGGCTAAATATATTGGTTTTGTGAGAAATATATATGACAGAATTCAAAATAGAACCGTCCGAAAGAATTAAAAGGCTGCCCCCTTACCTGTTTGGCAGGCTAAACGCCCTCAAACTCGAAAAGCGGCAGCAGCAAATCGACATTATTGACCTCGGTATGGGAAATCCTTCCGACCCGACCCCGCAGGTCATCGTTGACAAGCTCTGCGAAGCCGCTCGCGACCCCCGCAACCAGCGTTACTCCGCAAGCCGCGGAATTTTCAACCTCCGCAAAGAGGTCGCTATTAAATACGCTAAAAAATACAACGTCGAGCTTGACCCCAACAGCGAAGTTCTCGCCTGTATCGGAAGCAAGGAAGGCTTCAGTCATTTATGTCTTGCGATGCTCGGCCCCGGCGATACCGTTATCGTCGCCGACCCCGCTTTTCCAATTCATATTTACGCCGTCGCGCTGGCAGGCGCAAATGTCGTTACTGTCCCGCTCGGCAATACGCAGGAATCTTTAAACATCATTAAGGAAGTTTGCGAAAAACATTTCCCGCGTCCGAAAATGATGATTCTGAATTTCCCGCACAATCCGACCGCGATGACACTCGACGACATCAGCTATTTCGAAACCGTCGTTGACATCGCCAGAAAATTCAATATCGCTGTTATTCACGACTTCGCTTACGGCGATACCTGCTTCGACGGCTACAAGGCTCCGAGTTTCCTTTCCGTAAAGGGCGCTAAGGACGTCGGCGTCGAATTTTCCACGCTTAGCAAGGCTTACAATATGGCTGGCTGGCGTATAGGCTTTGCAGCCGGCAACAAGCAGATGATTGAGGCCCTCGCAACGATTAAGGGCTATTACGATTACGGCATTTTCCAGGCCGCTCAAATCGCAGCTATTATTGCGATGCGCCATTGCGAAAACGATATGCTCGAGCAGAATAAAAAATACGCGATGCGAAGAGACGTTGTTTGCGAGTGTTTATCCCGAGTTGGCTGGCAGGTCGAAAAACCCCGCGCCTCGATGTTCGTCTGGGCAAGGGTTCCCGATGAGCAGTTAAAGGGCAAAGGTACGATTGATTTTGCGATGGATTTGGTGGAAAACGCTAATGTCGTTGTCTCGCCCGGCAGAGCTTTCGGCGAAAATGGCGAAGGGTTTATGCGAATTGCGCTCGTCGAAAACGAAAACCGTCTCAGACAGGCTTTTCGCAATATCAAAAAATACATCCAAAAAGGTTAATAATGTCATTCCCGACTTGAGCGGGAATCCACAAATGGCACGGCATCGCTAAAAACAAACCGTTAAGCGATTGCGAGATAGATTATGTTGTTTTAGCCCTAACTGCCTGGATAAAAAAACAAATTGACAATTACCCGCCGGTCGGGTAAAGTAACCTGTTTCTATAACTGGGATTACAACACGTCCTGATTATTAACTAACCTTTTTTGAGATTTTTATGTATTCAGATTATATCCGTAATGTAGCGATAATCGCCCACGTTGACCACGGCAAGACGACACTGCTGGACAGGCTATTGTATCAGTCCGGAATGTTTCGGACAGAAGACCTTGACAAGCTGGCCGGCGGGGTGGAAGGTCTGATTATGGATTCCAACCCCATCGAACGTGAACGGGGTATAACAATTCTGAGCAAAAACTGCGCAGTTAACTATACCAATTTGCAAGGCGAGGAATATAAAATCAATATAGTCGATACGCCCGGGCACGCGGATTTCGGCGGCGAGGTGGAACGCGTTTTGAAAATGGCCGACGGCGTATTGCTTTTGGTCGATGCTTTCGAGGGGCCTATGCCGCAGACAAGATTCGTATTGACCAAAGCCCTTGAAAACAAGTTAAAACCGATAGTGGTAATCAACAAAATAGACCGCGAAAACAGCAGGCCGCACGAGGTTGTCAATGAGGTGTTCGATTTGCTCGTTCAGCTCGGAGCTGATGATGATGCTCTGGATTTTCCCGTTATTTACGCATCCGCAAGACAGGGCTGGGCATCGACCGACCCCGACAAAAAAACCAATAATATGCAGCTGGTATTCGAGACTATTATAGATAAGGTTCCTCCGCCGAAAGTTATTCCAGACGCTCCGCTGCAGATGCTCGTAACCAGTCTTGAGTATTCCGATTATGTCGGACGCATCGCGGTCGGCAGGGTTTTCGCAGGCCGGATAAGCGAAGGCCAGAACGTTACGGTAATTGATACCGATAATGTACATACTTTACAAAAGGTGATGCATATACATTTGTTCGACGGCCTTGGCCGAAAGCAGGTTCCGACAGTTTTGGCAGGCGATATATGCGCGGTATCCGGCCTTGACCCCGTCGATATCGCTAACACTATTGCCTGCGCGGACAAACCCTCGAAGCTGGCGGTTATCGCAGTCGATGAGCCGACGATGTCGATGACATTCAGGGTCAATGACGGGCCTTTCGCGGGCAAGGACGGCAAATACGTAACCAGCAGGCAAATCGGCGAAAGACTCGAAAAAGAGCTTCAGCATAATGTCGCGCTGCGGGTCGAGCCGGGGCTGACGCCGGAGGAATATACCGTTTCCGGCAGAGGACTTATGCATCTTGGGATACTTCTGGAGAATATGCGGCGTGAAAGTTATGAAATCTGCGTCGGCAAACCGGAAGTGATTTTGAAAGTAGTTGACGGCATACATCATGAGCCGATAGAACTGCTTGCGATAGACTGCCCGTTGGATTGTCAAAGCGCGGCGATGAGCCTTTTAGGCGAGCGGCGCAGCGAAGTTGTTAAGATGGACGCCAAAAACGGGACAAGCGGTTTTATTCATATGGAATTTCTGATACCGTCCCGCGGGCTGTTCGGGCTTCACGCAAGAATGCTGAACGCCACGCAGGGCAAGGCGATAATGCATCATTCATTCGAAAGATACGAGCCGATGCGGGGTTCGATTCCGCAGCGAAAGAACGGCGTTATGATTGCGACAAATACCGGACAGGTTACGGCTTACGCGCTTGATGCTTTGTACGACAGAGGTACTTTTTTTGTTGAGCCAGGCGAGACGGTTTACGAAGGTCAGGTAGTCGGCGAACACTGCAAGGACAACGACATACCTGTAAATCCGGTGAAAGTAAAACAGATGAGCAATATGCGGGCGTCCGGCAAAGACGAGGCCGCAAGGGTCAAAGCCGCACGAAAGATGAGCCTCGAAATAGCGATGGAATATATCCAGGCTAATGAGCTTGTCGAAATTTGCCCCCATTCAATTCGCATCCGCAAGAGATTTTTGAAAGAGGAAGACCGCCGCAGAGCCGCCCGTAAGAACGGTCAATAATCTTTTCTGATTTGTATAAAGACTATCTCGTTTCTTGAGCCTAATCTCATTCGAGGCCCCCACGTTCCCGTGCCTGACGTTACATAAAGCCGGCTGTTTTCGTATTTGTGCAGACCTGATACGGGTTTATGGAACAGGCCGACGATGAAATTAAACGGAAATATCTGGCCTGCGTGGGTGTGGCCGCATAACGCAAGGTCGATTTTCATTTGTGAAAGCGTTTTAAGCGAAACGGGTCTGTGCGAAAGAAGCACTTTAAATTTTAACGGGTCTATATCTAAAATGCGAAGCACGAAATCCGAAATTCTAAATAATATCAAATATTCAAAACCGGAATGTTCAAAACAGTTGTTTGGGTCATTTTTAGGTTTTGGTGATTGGAATTTGTTTCGGATTTCGGTATTAGGATTTCGGATTTTATCCTGTTAAAGACCCGCGCTCAAATATTATAGCTTAAACGAGCTGAAAATCGATAAAAAAACGCCGGATTTTTATTTGGAGTTAATACGGGATTGAAATTATAATTCTACTCCGATGGACTTAAAGGCTCAAAGCGAACATAAAGAACGCGAACATTTTTTCAACGCCGCTAAGGTCGTGGCGGGCATAACGCTGATTTCGCGCGTATTCGGTTTCTTCCGTGATATGGGCATCGTTTCGCTCGGTGCTACCCGCTACAACGATGCGTTCGGCCTTGCGTTTAAAATTCCCAATCTTTTCAGGCGTCTGTTCGGCGAAGGCGCGCTTGCCTCGGCGTTTGTGCCGGTTTTTACCGATGTGCACGAAAAAAACGGATTCGAAAAGGCCCGTCTGCTGCTTGCTAATGCGTTTGCTATGCTGGCTGTTTTTCTTGCGGTCCTGCTGGTTATCGGAGAGCTGATATTCTTTCTTTATTCGCTTGTGCCGGGGCCGAAAGACAGGGAATTCCTGATGCTGTTAATTATAATTATGTATCCCTATATGTTCACGGTTTGCCTGCTTGCGCTTTGTTCGGCGGCCCTTAACGCGAGAGGACATTTCGTATTTCCGGCATTTGCGCCGATAATATTCAATATTTTCGGGATTATCGCGGCGTGGTGGCTGGCGCCGCTTCTTAAGGAAAATCTTCAGCATCAGCTTGTTCTTGTGGCGTTCAGTGTAGTTGTCGCCGGCGTGGTGCAGCTCGCGGCGGTGCTGTGGCTGCTCAAAGGAGTCGGGCTTTTTCTTCGTCCGCGTTTAAAGCCGGTAGAGCCCGGAATCGGGCCGATACTTAAACTTATTACGCCGATGCTGATAGGGCTTGGTTTTTTGCAGTTTTCAGAATTTTTTCAGGATATCATAGCTTGGAATCTTACCGTAACGGAAGAGTCGGCCAGTCTTAATCTTTTCGGCTGGATAATTCCCTGTCCGCTGACGGCGGGTGTAATTGTGCGGGTCGGGGCGGCCCGTGCGTTTTATCAGTTTCCGATGGGTGTGCTGGCAATCTCGCTGGGCGTGGCGGTGTTTCCGCTTTTGAGCCGATACGCGTCCCGCGGCGATATTCCGAACCTGCGGGACAGCGTCAATCGTGCAATACGTCTTTCGCTGGTGGAAGGACTGGCAACGGGAGTCGGGCTTTTCATACTTGCCGAGCCGATTATGATGATTTACGCACGCCGCAGGTTTTCTGTAGATGACGCTATGCAGTCGGCGTTTGTATTGAAAACTTATGTGCTCGGAATGTGGGCGTATTGCAGTTATCAGATTTTGGCACGGGCGTTTTATGCCTGCAAGGACACAAAAACACCTCTTAAAGTTTCGTGTATTCTGGCGGTTGTAAATCTGATATTGCTTCTGACATTTGTATGGGTGCCGGGGATTGGACCTGGCGCATTCGGACTTTCGACATCGATAACTTTCGCGATAAATGTGATAGTTTTGATTTATATATTGCACGAACGGCTCGGACGTATCGGCGGGCGAAAAATCGCGGCCAGCCTTGTCAGGGCGGCGATTGCCTGTGCCGTAATGGCTGGGGTTGTGTATTTCTTAAAAGGGTATATGAAAGATATGAATAATCTGGTTCTTTTGGGGGTATGTGTACCTGCGGGGGCAGGGGTATTTGTATTTATTTTATGGCTGCTCAAGGCACCAGAGTTAAAAGAACTTATGGGTGGAATAAAAAAGGACGTTCAACAATAAAAATGCGAGTGGAGGGAGTCGAACCCACAAGCCTGTTAGGACGCAATAACCTAAAACTCGAAATTCTCCGCAGGACACCCAACGGTGGAAATAAATTCAAAATTCTAACTTTTAAATGTTCGAAATCGTTTTGAGCCTTTTGAATTTCGTGCTTTGGATTTAGCTATTTATATGCAGTATCTTCGCTCCTTCGAAGCCGTTGAATTTTGTCGATGATGCGACGCTGTATGCCCCGATGTTCTCGGTATAAAGCAAATCGCCGAGCTTAAGACCCGCCGGCAATTGCTCCGAAAGCGAAATCTTATCGAAACTGTCGCACGTCGGCCCGACAACCGCGCAAACTTCCGTCTCGGAATCTCTGCCGTTGCTCAGCGGCGTAAAATTCGGAATCCAATGGTCGTAAACAATGCCTGAAAAAGTATGATAAACGCCGTCGTTAATATGATAGAAGATTTTTCCGTTCCTGACCGCCTTGCCGATAATTTCCGAAACGAGTACCGCTGTCGTCGCCACCATAAACCTGCCCGGCTCGGCTATAACTTCCACATCCGCCGGAAACAGCCTTGCAATTTCCGACTCTATAACCTCTGCAAGCCGCTCGAACCGAGGCACATTCGAATCGTAAGCCGCCGGAAATCCGCCGCCGATATCGATTATTTTCAGCTCGTAGCCTTTTTTGCGGGCATCGTTGAAAATCTCAGCCGTTATCTGCAGCGCGGTCGCGTAATTATCGAAATTCGTACACTGGCTTCCCACGTGAAAACTCAATCCCTCGACCGCAAGCCCCGAATCGAACACCTTTTTTATCAGCGCCGCCGCATCGGCAGGTTCTGCCCCGAATTTCGAGCTCATCTCCACCTGCGAGCCGGTATCCGGCACCTTCAATCGCAATACCAGCCCCGCCGTCTCGCAATTTTCCTTGATTTTGTCCACTTCTTCGGCGTTATCGTAAGTAACGAGCGGTTTGTACCTTTTGATTTTCTTTAGGGTGTCCTTGTCTTTGATGGTATTGGAGAAGATGATTTTGTCCCAGATAAAGAAGTCTTTTTCCGCTTTTTTGAAGCTTTTTATCTGATTATAAATCTGCATAAACTCGTTATAGGAGGCGACATCGAAACTTGCTCCTTCATTGAACAGGGTTTTGATTATTTCCTGATTGGAGTTTGCCTTTACGGCGTAATAGGCCTGCACGTTCGGTAGGTTTTTCTTAAAGACCTGAAAATTTTCCCGAATTTTAGCGTGGTCAAGAATAAACAACGGCGTCCCATTATCTCTGGCCAGTTTGATTAGCTCGTTTCGCATATGCTACATCTTTTCCATTAGTTTCTCAATTTGTTGTGGCGAAGGAAGCTGCCCTTTGAGTTCTTTAGGCAATCTGGTTACTATTTTATACTCTGCTACGCCAATGGGTTTTTTAGTTTCTCTCAAGGCATATTCAACAATTGTGCGATTTTTCTCTTTACATAGGATAATACCAATCGCCGGATTTTCTCCTTTTAATTTTATCGTATCATCAAGTGCCGCAAGATAAAACTGCATTTTACCAACATACTCCGGCTGAAACTCTCCAACTTTTAACTCGATAGCAACAAGACATTTAAGATGACGGTGATAAAGTAAAATATCAATAAAATATTCTTTGCCTGCTATTTCCAGCCGATACTGATTTCCCATAAAAGCATAAGTCCCGCCCATTTCAATTAAAAACTGATTGATTCTCGATATAATCGCCCGTTCAAGTTCCATTTCACTGTGTTCTTCACCGAGTTCGAGAAAATTAAAGGTATATTCATCTTTTACGGCAAGTTTTGCCTGATTGCGGATTTTGACAGGTACTGCCTTATCGAAATTAGTTTGACTCGATAATGTTTTTTTATACGTTTTATTTTCAATCTGATGAATTAGAACATTTTTGCTCCACCCCATTTTGCGTGTCATTCGGATATAAAATTCGCGTTCTAAATCATCTCTGCAGCTTTCCATAATAACAATGTTCTTCGCCCAGCTTATTTCTTGCACCAATGGTGCAAGTTTTTCATTATCCTTAAAATTCAGATAAAATTTACGCATACGCCAAAGATTATCCGATGAATAACCGGCAACTCCCGGAAATTCATTTTGCAGGTCTTTTGCAAGCATTTCAACGACAGATTTGCCCCAATTTTCGCCCTTTTGTCTCTCGACAATCATTTGTCCGATATCCCAGTAAAGGCGAATCATTTCTTTATTGACGGCTTTAAGAGCCTCATATTGGGCAGAACGGATGCGTTCCTTAATATTCTTTAATAGCGAATGATACCCCTTGCCAATCGTTTCATTCACTATCTGCCTCTTAGCCGACTTGATAAGTCTTTCCTTCATATTTCCTGTAAAATCCCTAAAAAAACAGTAATTTCTTATAATCGGTAGGGTTGATTTAATCAAGAAAAATGCCCGCCCCCAATCAATCCAAAAACTTTTCAACTGGCCTATCGGAAATAGGTGGCTGTCCCTATTTATTATTATTAACGTCCCGATTCGTCCCGATAAAATCGGGACGGAGGCTGGACAAGCCGCCGCGATAAATCCGCCATTCGTTTAGCACCCCATCCTTCAAACAGAAACGATTTTCTTCAAAGAATCTAAACCCCCTAATTTTTCAGGAGCATTCTTTTCGAAGAATCCATATAAGTCAAGAACGGTCTGCTTCATGAATATTGGTTTAGCAGCAACTGGATTATCATGTGCAACAACCAAAAACGTCAAATGACCCAAAGTATTTGCTTCTTCTAATATTGACTCCATTTCCGCAGAGCCCATTGATTTTATTATCCGATAACGTGTTTCAAGCACATATCTGAAGGCATCTTTTTTACCAGCTTGTGGATTTTCTGCTTGGTATTTTCTATAAGCTCGCAACAATGTCTCCGCTACGCTAATTGGGCCACCAGGCATCTTTCTAAGCAACTTATCAAAAAAACCCATTCTTTATTCCTCTCAATTCACCACAGTCAACCGTGGCTCTTAATGATTCCCGATTTTCTTTATTTCTACTTTTTCCATAGTTTGATATCCTATCTGTCAATCGCCTTTTTTTATTCAACCAATGCTTTACAAGAATTCTATCTCTGTTTCTTTGCAAAGACAACCAAAACTTGTCCGCCTTTGGCGGGGTTCCTTATTCTGTCTGCTGTATTCTGAGTTCTGTATTCTTAACAAATCTACCACACTTTTTGCTTGAAAATATTTTACTTTACCGGCAATAAAACATCAACAAATTTTGCCCGCCGAAGGCGACTCCTCAATTTTTCACTATTCACTTTTAACTTTTCACTTCTCAAAGCTTCTTTATTAAAGCTTTGAGTTTCTCAACTTCCTTATTATTTTCAAGGTATGATTTGATTAACTTCTTATGCAGTTCATCGCCTCTGTCATATAACCTTTTTAATTTCTTGGGTTTAGTGGACTGTATGGCATAAGCTGTCATAATTGGAAACGCTACGGTAACATCGAGGTAGGCCGTTACGGTTTCGTCCAGTTTTGTCGGGTCGATTTTCCCTCAGCTTGCCGCCTCTGATGGCGGCGGTTCTGCCTATTTTGCCACCAGTTTATATTTTTCGGGAGATTCAATAATACTTATAGACAAGTCAACATCGAGGCTCGGCCAGTAAAGATGCGTTTTATGCAGGAGCTGGATATTTGTTAAATCGGCAATAGACGCTTTCCTGAACCACGGGAATTTTTCAAACGGCAGGAAATATTCCTTGCCATTGAACAAAATCCAAAAGCCATGCTGCGAGATATTTACAACTTCAGGTTTCATAAATAAATATCGTGTATATTTGTGTAAACTCGTGGTTAATTAAAATGGATTCCCGCTTTCGCGGGAATGACTGCGTCATTTTGTTTTCAAATACTCATTAATCGCGGCGGCAGCGGTTCGGCCCTGACCCATTGCTAAAATTACGGTCGCCGCGCCAAGAACAATATCTCCGCCTGCGTAAACGCCATCAAGAGCGGTTTTGCAGTTTTCATCGACGATAATATTGCCCCATTTGTTCAGTTCCAGTCCCGGCGTTGTCTGGCCGATGAGCGGATTTGCGCCGTTGCCGATAGCGACAACAACCGTATCGACATCGATTGTAAATTCAGAGCCTTGTATCGGCACAGGTCTGCGCCTGCCGGATGCGTCTGGTTCGCCAAGCTCGTATTTGAGACATTCGATTGCCGTTACGACGCCTTCGGAATTGCCGAGGATTCGTTTGGGATTGCGTAAAAGATGGAATTCGATTCCCTCTTCTTTTGCGTGGTGGACTTCCTCAACTCTTGCGGGCATTTCCTTTTCGCTTCGGCGATAGACAAGATAAACCTTCTCGGCGCCGAGTCTGACGGCAGTTCTGGCAGAGTCCATAGCGACGTTTCCGCCGCCGATAACCGCGACTTTTTTCGACATCGCGATAGGAGTATCGGCTCCTTTGCCGAAATCGTAGGCACGCATAAGGTTTGCTCTTGTGAGATATTCATTTGCGCTGTAAACGCCGACAAGGTGCTCGCCCTCGATATTCATAAACATCGGCAGTCCCGCCCCTACGCCGATATAAGCGGCATCAAAACCATCTTCTTCCATAATCTGTTTTATAGTTTTTGTCCTGCCGACGACAAAATTGCAGATGATATTGACGCCCATCGCTTTGAGCTGGTCGATTTCTTCCTGCACAATGGCTTTTGGAAGACGAAATTCCGGAATGCCGTAAACCATTACTCCGCCGGACTTGTGAAACGCCTCGAATACAGTTACATCGTGCCCTGCTCTGCGGACATCGGTAGCGACGACGATTCCGCCGGGGCCTGAACCGATTACGGCGACTTTCTTGCCTGTTTGGGCGGCGACTGTCGGGATTGTATGTTCGTGCTGTTTTTTGCCCCAGTCGGCGACGAATCTTTCGAGCCTGCCGATTGAGACGGCTTTATCGACATCCTTGAATTTCTTTCCTACAGTGCAGGGAAGCTGGCACTGCACTTCCTGCGGACAAACTCTTCCGCAAACGGCGGGCAGGAGCGAATTTTCTCTGATTATATCGAGCGCTTTTTGGAAATCGCCCTCGACGATTGGAGCGATGAAATCCTTAATCTTTATTCTGACCGGACAGCCTGCCACACAGGGTGCGTTTTTGCACTGCAAACACCGCAGGGCTTCGAGCCGGGCCTGCGTTTCGGTATAACCGAGCGCAACTTCATTGACATTGCTGCGACGCTTGACCGAATCCTGCTGGGGCATAGGCTGAGGCGGAATAGCGTATCTGTCCGAAGGCTTTAATGTGCCGTCTTTGTATTTCTTTAAAAGCTCATCGAGTAATTGCTGCTCGTTCAATTTAGTATCCTTTTTAGCCACCGAGTAAAAATTTTTATTCATAGCCACAGAGAACACCCTGATGAGATAGTTGCGACATCTCACAGGGCAGGCGCCGACCACAGAGATTATATTTTTTACTTACAGTGTAAATCCGCGTTAATCCGTGTCTAAGAAGTTAGTGTAAATCCGTGTTATTTTCATAAGCCGATTTTGCATCTGTGTTTTTTATATTCTTCGAGCGCCTGTGCTTCCTGTTTTTTATAGGCCTGCATACGCTTCATCATCAAATCGAAATTTACTTTATGGCCGTCGAATTCCGGCCCGTCAACGCAGACAAATTTCGTTTGTCCGCCTACTTCGACTCTGCATCCGCCGCACATTCCCGTTCCGTCAATCATAATCGTATTAAGTGAAACGACTGTCGGGACATCGAATGGCTTCGTAGTTGCGCAGCAGAACTTCATCATTATCGCAGGGCCTATAGCAACGGTAAGATTAGGTTTGTCGGGACGCTGACAAATTTCTTTTAAAGGTTCTGTTACGAGCGCCTTTTTGCCGTACGAGCCGTCATCGGTAACAATAATGATTTCATCGCTGAACGCTTTAAATTCGTCTTCGAGAATCAAAAGCTCTTTTGTCCTTGCGCCGAGGATGCTGATAACTTTATTGCCTGCTTTTTTCATCGCTGCCGCTATCGGCAGAAGCGGAGCGTTACCGATACCGCCGCCGACGCAGACAACCGTACCGAATTTTTCGATATGGGTGGGTTTGCCGAGGGGTCCGAGGATATTTTCCACCTCGTCGCCGACCTTTAAATGGCCGAGCTCTGCCGTGCTTTTTCCGACAGCCTGCCAGATAAGACGGATTGAGCCTTTTTCGGCGTCAGAGCCGGCGATTGTCAAAGGTATCCGTTCGCTGTAAGTGCCTTTTAGGCAAACAATAACAAACTGGCCGGGCTTGGCGGCAGAGGCGACAAGCGGAACGGCAATGTCGGCCACATAGACGTCTGGACATAACTGCTTTTTAGATAATAACTTATGAGACAAATTCGCTGCCTTTCGGTTGAATTTAACTTAAAAAGCGGGATTATTGCCGATTTTCGGCAATTGGTCAAGTAATTATACCAATTTTTCACATCAGAATGAAGCAAAAATAAAAAACCCCGTTTTTGAGCTGTTTTTTGATATATTTACTTAAAAAATCCTTTAAAAAAGTGCTTGCTGATTAGAAGTCTTTATTGTATAGTGGTTTGCGGTTTTTGAAACTGGCGATTCGATAAATCGACAATAACAAAAACCGGATTTAATAAACGTACGAACTTATTGGAGCTAAACAGCTTAGAAAAAATAATTCCTGAAACTCTCTGATGACACGAGGTACCCTATGGGAACAGTAACAAAGAAAGAATTAATCGACCGGATTGCCGAACAGACCCAGGCCAAAAGAGTTGTGGTAAAGCGAGTTGTTCAGTTATTTCTCGATGAGATTATCTCGGAGCTCATCAGGAACAACCGTCTTGAGTTCCGCGACTTCGGAGTCTTCGAGGTGAGGACTCGCGAGGCACGGGTGGCCCAGAACCCAAAGACACTCGAAAGAGTTGAAGTTCCGGCAAAGCGTACCGTGAAATTCAAGATGGGCCGGTTGATGAAAGAAAAACTTGGTAGCAAAATCTAATAAGCTGCCGGCGAATAAAAAACCCCGGTAATATCTTCTCGCAGCTTAAAGATATGTACAGGCTGTATTTGTGTAAGAGCCTGAAATTACAGGGGATTTTGTAAGGAATATCCGATGGCAGAGGGAGTTGTCAAGTGGTTTGACCCAAAAAAGGGTTACGGTTTTATAGACGGCAATGGTCAGCCTGACATATTTGTTCATCATACAAATTTTAAAAGCAAAGAACTGCGAACCCTCAATCAGGGCGATAAGGTCAGTTTTGAAATTATACCGGGCGAAAAAGGCCCGCGAGCCGATGCGGTGGTTCTCGAGAAATAAAGGGCTGTTATTCGTATTTGACGCCTGAAATGGATGAGTGAAGAGAGAATGATATTTATCGAACCTCAATCCGCTCTGAACTGCAACGTACTTGTACTCAACAAGCACTATATGCCGTTGCGCATCATAGATGTCAAACGCGCTTTCTGTATGCTGTGCAGGGATTTGGCCGAAGTCATATCTTACGAGCAGGGTCAATATTACAATTACGACTTTGCAGGCTGGAGAGATATCAGCCAGATAAAAAAATCCTTCGAGCCGGACGAACACGACTGGATTTCGACGGTTAATTTTCATATAGCCGTTCCTCGAATAGTCAGGCTGCTTTTTTATGACCGTCTGCCGAGAAACGAAGTCAAATTTAACAGGCGCAACATCTTTGCCCGCGACGCTAACCGGTGCCAGTACTGCGGCAAAAAATTTCCAACATCTGAATTATCCCTCGACCACGTAATCCCGAAAAGTATGGGCGGAACCGCCGCTTGGGAAAACCTCGTCTGCGCCTGCACCAATTGCAACGCCAAAAAAGGAGGCAGAACGCCCAAACAAGCGAGAATGACACTTGTAAAGCTGCCGGCAAAACCAAAACGCAATCCGACCGTTCACCTTCATTTGAGCAGTAAAAAATATCACAGCTGGAAACAATTCCTCGACCACGCATACTGGTCGGTCGAGCTCACATAAAAATCGCCGAAAAATACTTTTTCATAAAAAGGGGAATTTATGAAGACGCTGCTTTATATAAAATCATCGCCAAGAACCGACAGAAGCCATTCTCATACTGCGGCAAAGGCATTTTTGTCCGTATATCAGCAGAAAAATCCGCAGGATAAAATCGTAACTATAGCCCTTTTCGCCCAATCGCTGCCGGAATTCGATAATTTCGCGGCGGAATCGAAATACGCCATTATGCACGGCAGGGAAAAAACCGCCGAACAGGTTAAAAAGTGGACACAAATCGAAAAAATAATAGAGCAATTCAAATCCGCAGATAAATATTTAATTTCAACGCCGATGTGGAACTTCGGCATCCCCTACAAGCTCAAACATTACATCGATATCATAGTTCAGCCGGGCTATACATTTTCCGCCGAACACGGAAGTTACAAAGGATTGGCGGGCGGAAAACCATTATGCATAATCTACGCCCGGGGCGGAAGTTACGATGATAATTCCCCGATGGATTTTCAGAAAAAATATCTCGACCTCATCTTCGGCTTCATCGGTTTTACGGATATAAAAACAATCATCTGTCAGCCGACGCTGGCCGATGAAAAGACCTCTGCCGATGCGCAATCTGCTGCCGTCGAAGCCGCCCGAAAAACCGCTGATTTTTTCTAACGGCTATTTCCCGACAGCATAACAGCTTACGGCTGGACAATTCTCTTCTTTGGGCTTAGAATAAGCCGACATAATTTTATACAGGAGCTCAAATAATGCTTATGACCGCGGTAAATTCGTTACAGTCGATTATAAATTACGAAGTTATAAAGGGCAACCCGCTGTGGCGGCTGGGACTGATGCTGCTGGCCATTCTGTTTATATTGGCGGCGGCAAAAATACTGCAAGTGATCCTTTATTCGTATTCGCAGAAAATCAAGGCCAAGCGCGGCATAAACCTGATAACGCTCACCACAGAAGCCCTCAGCAAGCCCGCTTGTGTGCTGATAATCGGAATCGGAATTGCAATATGCAAAATGCCGCTGTATTTCAGCGATGAACTGGGCATCAACACGTCTATTGCAGGCAAATGGGACAAGGTCGCCGAAGCGGTAATCGCCATCGCTTTGGCTTATGCGCTGTATCGTATGGTAGATGTCGCCGAATATTACCTGCAAAAGGCTGTCGGAAAAACAGAAAACAAACTTGACGATATGCTCGTGCCGGTACTGCGGAAAAGCATTAGAATAGCCATCGCCGTTATCGCCGCTTTGCTGATTGCCGAGAACATCCTCGGCGCAGACAATATAAAATCACTTATGCTAAGCGCCGGAGTCGGCGGAATAGCGATTGCATTCGCCGCAAAAGAAACCATAGCCAATTTCTTCGGCTCGATAACAATTTTTGCCGACAGGCCTTTTCAAATCAACGATTTAGTCAAAGTCGGCCAGCACACCGGAACAATCGAAGAGGTGGGGCTCAGAAGTTCGAGAATCCGCACATTCGAGGGACATCTAATTACTATTCCCAACAGTATGATGGCAAACGAAACAATAGAAAACATCGGTAAGCGGCCTTTTATCCGCAGAACATCGAATATCACAATCACCTACGACAGCGGATTCGAAAAAACACAAAAAGCAACCGGCATAATTAAAGAAATACTTGCCGGCATACCCGAAATAAATAACTATCCGGACAAACCGCCAAGAGTGTATTTCAGCAATTTCAACGATTGCTCGCTGAATATCTATATGTCCTATTGGTTCAGCCCGGTCGATTACTGGAAATGGTTCGAGACAAACGAGCGTGTCAATTTCGAAATCCTCAAAAGATTCGACGCTGAAGGAATCGAGTTTGCCTTCCCGACGCAGACTCTTTATGTAAAAAAAGACCAATAATGACAGCTGCGTCGATTAAACATCTCTGCCGATAGCCTGCGCGATTTTTTTAAGCTGCGGCATAAGTTCCGAAAGATTTGCAGGAGTAATCGATTGTGCCCCGTCGCTTAATGCGTGTTCAGGGTCGGGATGGCATTCGATAAGCAAACCGTCGGCGCCTGCCGCCACAGCCGCCCTGCACATCGCAGGTACAAGATGGGCATGGCCGGTTCCGTGCGACGGGTCAACAACTACAGGCAGATGGGTCTTGTCTTTAAGCTCCGGCACAACCGCCAGGGCAAGGGTATTGCGGACATATTCCTCGAAGGTTCGTATCCCCCTTTCGCAGAGAATAACCTGCGAATTTCCCGCGTTGATTATGTATTCGGCGGCAAGCAAAAACTCATCGAGCTGTGCGCTCATACCGCGTTTTAACAGCACCGGCTTTTTGACTTTTCCCATCGCTTCGAGCAGCGGATAATGCTGCATATTTCGGGCGCCGATTTGCAGAACATCGACATATTCGGCAACGGTCTCAACGTGTTCGACCGCGACAACTTCGGTAACAACGGCCAGGCCGGTCTGTTTTTTCGCTTTCGCCAGAATTTTTAGTCCTTCCACACCCAACCCCTGAAAACTGTAAGGACTTGTTCTCGGCTTGAACGCCCCCGCCCGCAGGCCGATACAGCCGGCGGCGGAAACTTTTTCAGCAGTCTGCAAAAGCTGTTTTTCATTCTCTACCGCGCAGGGGCCTGCGATTACGCCTATTTTCGTACCTCCGAGCCCGAAGTCCTTGGGGCCGATTTTTATCTGCGTATATTCTTTTTGAACTTCACGCGACGCAATTTTATACGGCGCAAGTATCGGCACAATACGCTCGACATTCGGAGCGTTTTCAATCGCTCCTTTATCCACCATCCGCTTATCGCCCAGACAGGCTATAACCGTTCTGTTCGTGCCGTATATGATGTGCTCTTTAAGGCCGAATTCGTTTACCAAATCTACAACGTGACGGACATCCTGCTCCGTTGCGCCGGGTTTCATTACCACTATCATATTTTTTCTCCCGCGGCAGTTTTGAACGCCGACGGCAGATAATCAATAATATCTGTCGCGATTAAACTTATCTGCCCTTTGTCTTTGGCCGCCAAATCACCCGCAAGACCGTGAACATAAACCCCTAATACAGAGGCATCGAAATGAGCAAGTCCCCGTCCGCATAATGCCGTAATTATTCCCGTAAGCACATCACCCGCCCCTGCCGTTGCCATTCCCGGATTGCCGGTAGTATTGACATAAACTTTCTCGCCGGCGGCGACAACCGTATTATGCCCTTTAAGAACAATAACGGCTTTTGCAGCTTCGGCAAATTCAGCGGTAATAGCCTCTCTTTCCTGCGGCATCGGTTTTCGCAATAGTCCTTCCCAAAGCCTTTTCATCTCGCCGGGGTGAGGCGTTAGAATAAGATTTGCTTTATTTATATCAGGCCAGTTTTTCAAAAGCGCCAGATTATTCAGGCCGTCGGCGTCAATAACGAGCCTTAGGCCTTCAAGCCGCAAGAGATTTTCAAGCACAGTTTTTACGCCGCCGGATACTCCGACTCCCGGCCCAAAGGCAATAACATCATTTTCTTCAACTGCTTTCAAAACCGTATCAACTGCCTTGCCGCTGATTTTGCCTGTCGAATCCTCGGCAAGCGGAATTGTCGTATAGCAGGGCTCGATTGCCGCGACAATCGGCAGGATACTTTCAGGCACGGCAAGCCTGACAAGACCTGAGCCGCTTCGCAGTGCGCTTTTGGCGGCTATCGCCGCGGCACCGCTGAAGCCCATGCTGCCTGCGATTATACAGACCTTTCCGAAATCGCCCTTATGGGCATCGACCGCTCTTGGCTTTAGCTTTGGGATGTTTTCTATTATCTGCATATAAACTCGTTTCATACAGTATATTACAAATAATGCAGGGTATAGTCAATTGCATAATCGCCCATAAAGATTTGACAAGGGCAAGGCAAGGTTTATACTTAGAACCTATTAGAAAAAAATAAACCCTAAAGCGGCATATGACCTTCTTATTCTCGACAAAGGCAGCTATATGAAACAGTGGTACGAAGAGTTATTTGAAAACTACGGAATGAAATATGATAACGAGTGTTTCACCAAAGGGACTGTCGGAGAGTGCGATTTTATCGAAAAAGAAATCGGATATAACAAGGAAGCTAAAATCCTTGACATAGGGTGCGGCACAGGCAGACATTCGATTGAACTGGCCGGCAGAGGATATTCCGTTGTCGGGATAGATTTATCGGATGCTCTTTTGAAACGGGCAAAAGAAAAGGTCTCTTCGCAAGGCCTAAAAATCGTCTTTCAGAAACACGATGCGAGAAATCTTACTTTTTCTAATGAATTCGATATGGCTATAATGCTTTGCGAAGGCGCGTTCTCCCTGATGGAAACCGATGAGATGAATTTTCAGATTCTCCGAAACGCCGCCAATGCCTTAAAACCGGGCGGAAAACTGATTTTTAACGCGCTGAACGCCCTGTTTCCGCTCTACCATTCCGTTAAAGACTTCCTCAATTCAGAGACAAAAGAAGGCAATGCCGCATACGGCAGCAGTTCATTTGACCTGACGATCTTTCGTGAGCACAGTACTATCTGTTTTGAAGACGATACCGGAAACAAAAAGGAGCTGCAATGCAGCGAAAGATATTATGCGCCCTCTGAAATAACCTGGCTGTTAAAGACGCTAAACTTCAAGACAGTCGATATCTACGGCTCAACGCTCGGCGCTTTCAGCCGAAACGATAAATTAACAACCGAAAATCTTGAAATGCTGGTAGTAGCGGGAAAATAATAAAACGCCGATAGAGATACCTGTATTCACAGGCAGTATTGTCTAATCTTCGCA
Source organism: Planctomycetes bacterium HGW-Planctomycetes-1 (assembly GCA_002839495.1). Lineage (GTDB taxonomy): Bacteria > Planctomycetota > Phycisphaerae > Sedimentisphaerales > UBA12454 > UBA12454. Next base: position 1,367 of record PGYD01000012.1, on the reverse strand, counting down.
GCCGGCTTTCGCTTCGAGCGTCATATCGGCGAAAAGACCGGCCTTATATTTATGATACCCAAGAGAAGCTATCATAACCGCGTTATCCGTACAGTATTTTTTGGGCGCAACCAGCAGATTTCTTCCTGTTTGCTGCGTCATTTTTTCAAGTTCTTCCCTTAAAAGGCTGTTTGCCGCAACCCCCCCGCCGAGAAGGATTGTTTTGGCTCCAATTTTTTCCGCCGCCATCTCGGTCTTTTTCACCAAAACATCTATAACGGCGGCCTGAAAAGAGGCGGCAATATCGGCAATCTCTTTTTGGCTCATTTTACCTACGCGATTTTCACCTTTCATATCCTTGCCGCAGCAGTGATAAAGAACCGCTGTTTTTAACCCGCTGAACGAAAAATCAAGCGAATCTTTGGCGAGCATAGACCGGGGAAAATTAACCGCTTTGGGATTACCTTCTTTGGCAATTTTTTCGATACTCGGCCCGCCGGGGTATGGCAGGTTTAAAATCGATGCGACTTTGTCAAAGGCCTCGCCAGCCGCATCATCAATTGTCGAGCCGAGCAGTTTAAGTTCAAGAATACTCTCGCAGTCATAAAGACTCGTATGTCCGCCGGAAACGATAAGAGCCACAGCCGGAAGCTGTAAATTTTTTTCGTCCATCATCGCCGATTGCAAATGGGCGTGTATATGATTGATTGCAATCAGCGGTTTTTCAAGGACAAGCGCAAGCGTCTTTGCGGCAGTCAATCCGACAATAAGAGCAACGGTAAGACCCGGCTGGTTTGCGACCGCTACTGCATCGATATCGCTTTTATCGAGGCCGGACTGCTTTATTGCCTCGGCGACAATCGGATAAATCTTTTCGATATGTGCCCGCGATGCGATTTCCGGAACAACTCCGCCGTATTTTTGATGAATTTCTATCTGCGACGAAACAATACTCGAAAGCACTTCCGAGCCGTTGCGTACTACGGCCGCGGCAGTCTCATCACAGCTTGTTTCTACGCCGAGGATATTGATATCGGTTTTCATCCCGCACCTTCTTTCATTTCATTTTTCCTAAAATCTTTCATATCATACAACCGCTCCACTTCTTAGTAAAACCCGAATAATTCCTGAATATTTAGAAGGTGCGGGATTCATTGGACGGAATGATAATGCAAAAACGACAATAAGTCAATTCAGGTGATATTTTAAGGCTTTTTGCCTGTTTTCATAAGTATCAAAATCTGCTTCAATATGCTTTTGGCAATCCTGACAGGCGTAAACATAAGCGACGTTAGTTTAGCAGGGACGACGTTTACCACATCGGCGGGCAAAATTTCATCGCCGACAATCTGAATATCTTTTTTATTCGTACAGCCAAAACCGATTTT
>PGYD01000011.1 GCA_002839495.1 Planctomycetes bacterium HGW-Planctomycetes-1 | reverse complement strand
GCCTTATCAACCAGGTCAATTTCCTCGGCGACTGTTACGCCGTCCTTTGTAACTGTCGGGCTGCCCCAGCCTTTGTCGATGATGGCATTCCTGCCCCGAGGCCCCAGAGTTGACCTGACCGCGCGGGCCAGTTTCTCAACGCCTGTAAGCAGGGACGCTCTTGCATCAGAGTTAAACGCTAAATTTTTTGCTGCCATAATCCGTGCACTCCTTCTACATAAAAGTCAAAATATAGAAATACTATCCTTGTCCCGCATCTATTTGTACTGTGTTTTTCCTAAAGTCAAGTTACTTAGCAATGTGCGATAGGCCACAAATTTTCTCTTGTGTTCGCACGATACAAATAGGTGCGGGATAATCCGTAATTATCCTATTTTATATGCAAAAAAAGTACCAGTTTTCCGCCTCTAATGATACTAAAAGTTTATATTTGCTATAACACTTTTACGAATAAAGACTTATGCAATATAAAGAAATGCGAAACCACTCTTTTAAAAGTTGTTTTACACTGCCAATTTTGGCAAAAACAGCGGGCAGGAGTGCCAGGCTGGCAGGTTCAATTCGGCTTTCTGCTAATTTGCGAGTCGGACCATTCTTTATGCCATTTGACGTGTCCGTCGCCAAACAGGATGTTATGGCCGTTGTTATGCGGCCCAAAAGCCTCTAAACTTTCATCCTGCCATACATAACGCCATAAATTCCCATATTTTTCGTTGGGGTCATTGTTATTATTGTCGCTGACATAATCATTGGGGTCGATGTCTTTGTAAGGCGGATAGTCGGCGGTATTTACGGGTACTATCGGCTGGTCGTAAAGCAGGGCAAATATCGCAGGCTGTTTCACGTTTTCCGGCTTCAAGAGACGGATATCGGTTTTCTGTTCTTCCTCGGGCGTTGGCGGCCGGATGTCTAAAGGGCCGGCGTAAGCAAAAGCAGTCTGGCTTTGGGTAAGTTTTCTGCCCGCTTGGCTGTTATAACAATAGCTTATATCGCAGCCGAGACTTGCAAGGGGCATACATTTATATATGTTTTCATCTTTATGAAACGGCCAGAGCGATACCGGCACGCCGAGCATTTTACCTTTTGCGATATCCTTATCAGCCATAAAATCAGACCATTTTTCCGGTATAGGGGGGACGCAGACGGGATAATACTTATAGCTTTGCACATAAGCTCCGGTCGCAAGGCCGAGTTGTTTTAGATTATTAAGACAGACTATTCGGTGCGCCGACTGCCGGGCGCCGGATAATGCAGGCAAAAGTACAGCGATTAATATCGCCAGTATGGATATGACGACAAGAAGTTCGACAAGGGTAAAGGCGTTATTTTTTTTCATAGAATAATGCTCTGTTGAAAACCTTAAGCGGCACGCCTGAGAATCATCAGGTCGTGCGTTAGCATTCTTAAAAAACACTCACGTTCGCGTGACTGCTCGGTTCTGCTTCGTAAGGCTGAACCTAATAAACGTTTATTACAGGGAAAAGCACTTTCAATCTGCCAGCGTTGATTGTAAAGCTCTTTGTCAAATTGTGTTTTCATTTGTCGGCGATATTTGCTTTTAGGCCATTTGCGAAATTACTGTTTCTTATTTTATGAACAGCATCTCCGCATAAGTAGGCAGCGGCCACATCTTCGCATCGACGGTCATTTCCAGTCCATCGACAGCCTTCCTGACCTCTTTCATCGCGCCAATGACATAATCTCTGAAATTTTCCGCTCTTTTAACCGTATTGTCAATACCGCTTGCCACCGTTGCGGCTTTTTTCAGTTCGTCGATACTGTTTTGCAGTTCGCTTATCAGTTCGCAGGTTCTGACGAGCGATTTCTTTTGAGCGCTCGGGTCGGTTCCCGCGTTGCTGATACTTTCGATAGTTTTAGCCACTTTGCCGGAATATTCTATTGCTGCCGGCAAAATTTGTCTTTGAGCGATATTCAATGCCGTTCTTGCCTCGATATTTATGCTCATACTGTAGGAATCCAGCAGAATTTCCGTTCTGGCTTTCAGTTCCGCCTTGCTCAGCACATTATGGTTTACGAAAAGTTTAACGTTTTCTTCGTCCATAATCGTTTTTAGCGATTCTACGGTCGATTTAATGTTCAGCAGCCCTCTTTTCACTGCTTCTTTGGCCCATTCTTCGGTGTAATTATCACCGTTGAAAATGACTCTGCGGTGTTCTTTGGAGATTTTCGCCAGAATTTTTTGAGCCGCTGTTTTTACATTGGTACTTTTCTCCAGTTCTTCGGCGATTTCGCCCAGCACATCCGCCACAATAGTATTTAATACGAACATAGGCCCTGAAGTCGATTGTGCCGAGCCGACCATACGAAACTCGAATTTATTGCCCGTAAACGCGAAAGGCGAGGTTCTGTTCCGGTCGGTGCAGTCTTTGGGCAGCGGCGGCAGTACCGAAACGCCCAGCTTCAGATGTCCGTTGGCTTTCGATTCTTTTGCTCCGCCTTCGCCTAATTGTTCTATTATATCTGTTAATTGGTTGCCAAGAAATACCGACACGATTGCCGGCGGCGCTTCGTGTGCGCCGAGACGATGGTCGTTGCCGGCGGTAGCCACGCTTGCACGCAGCAGTTTTGAGTATTTATCGACTGCACGGAGTACCGCGCATAGCATCACAAGGAACACCATATTATCATGAGGCGTACTGCCCGGTTCGAGCAGATTAATCCCGTCGTCGGTTACCATACTCCAGTTATTGTGTTTGCCTGAGCCGTTAACTCCGCTGAACGGTTTTTCATACAGCAGGCATACAAGGTTATTTCTTAATGCGACTTTTTGCAGCGTCTCCATTACAAGTTGATTATGGTCCGTCGCCACGTTTACCGTGCTGAATACCGGAGCCAGTTCGTATTGGGCCGGCGCCACTTCGTTATGTTGTGTCTTGGCTGATACGCCCAGCTTCCACAGTTCGACATTGACATCATGCATAAACGATGCGACTCTTTCGTGCAGCGCGCCGAAATAATGGTCGCTCATTTCTTGTCCGCGGGGCGTTGCCGCTCCGAATAGCGTCCGTCCCGTCAGCATAAGGTCGAGCCTTTTCTCGAAAAACCTTTTATCTATCAGGAAATACTCTTGTTCCGGCCCGAGTGTAGCTCCGACGCTTTGCGATGTATTGTTCCCCAGCGTCCGAAGCACTCTCGTTGCTTGTTTGTTCAATGCGTCCATAGACCGCAGCAGGGGTGTTTTCTTATCGAGTGCCTCGGCGTTATACGAACAGAAAGCACAGGGTATATAAAGAGTAATATTTCTCCCGGTTTCCTTGATAAATGCCGGGCTTGTGCAGTCCCACGCGGTATAGCCCCTTGCCTCGAAGGTCGCCCTAAGTCCGCCGGATGGAAAGCTCGAAGCGTCTGGTTCGCCTTGCGTAAGTTCTTTGCCGCTGAATTCCATAATGGTTGTGCCTTCCGCAGTCGGCGAGATAAACGAATCATGTTTTTCAGCCGTCAGCCCGGTCATCGGCTGGAACCAGTGACAAAAATGCGTCGCGCCTTTTTCAATCGCCCAGTCTTTCATCGCGTTGGCGACAGTATCGGCCAGTGCGACATCGAGAAATCTGCCTTCGCTTATTGTCTTTTTGAATTCTTTATAAACGTTCTTCGGCAGACGTTCTCTCATCACCACATCGTTGAAAACGTTTTTGCCGAATATCGCCGCTACAGATTCGAAATTTTCACTCATTTTTATACTCCTGTTTTTTTATAATGGCCGCTTATCTGTCTGATTCTATATATGCAATTAATGTGCCATATTTTATTTTATACGAAAGAATACATAAGTCTCTTATCATAACGCAGATAAGAAATCTATTAAAATAAAGGTTTTTGAGTTGTCTACAATATTGTATATTTTTATATGCCAATCTACAAAATTGTATATTTAACTATGAAAGTACCTTGGGGTAAATACTGTATTTTTTGATTTTGCAGTCAAGGATTCGTTCTGTCAGTCCCGGTTATTTTACGGTTTTTTCTTATCATCTGCCGTCAACATTCTCCGAGCGAAAATTGGAGGCGGCGGGATTCGAACCCGCGTCCCGAAACGTTTCAAAGTAAACTTCTACATATTTAGTTATTCGTTTGGTTCTCGCCGAGCCGTCCGCCGAATAACAGGCTTACGTCTCGGCCAGTTCGTAGTTTTTTAACTCTGCTCGGACGAACCGCCTTGCAGAGCTGTCCCGCATTTTGGCGCCCTTGCGAAACCGGCGGGAGCGATTCCGCAGGACGGACCGCCTAAATTAGGCAGCCATTCTTAATTGGTAGTTGCCAATTAAATTTGTGCCGGATGATTAGCCAGGCCAACCGACATCCTGGATATGCAGTTTACTTATCTACCCGTCCGGTCGAAGCCTTTCGCCCCCGAAAGGATAAACAAAACCAAAAAGAGCTTTTATACCTCTATATACAATAATTATTATATCAAAATCATGCGCGAAAGTCCAGCAAAGATTTCACAGATGAATCGGCTAATAAAAATCGAACTATTACTAGTCGGGCTGCTTGAGTTCTTCTGCCTTTGGAAGGTCTTTTAAGTCCTTTAATCCGAAGACTTCGAGGAATTTTTTGGTTGTGCCGTAAAGCAGCGGTCTGCCGAGGACCTCGGCCTTGCCGACAATTTTTACCAGACCTTTATACATAAGAGAGCGGAGCATCTCGCCGCAGGCAACGCCGCGAATCGCCTCCACATCGGCCCTTATAATCGGCTGCTTATATGCGATAATGGCAAGAGTCTCGAGCGCAGCCGGGCTAAGCTTACTATCCTCACGCTGGCGGAGCAGATTCTTGAGCCAGTTATTATATTCAGGCAGCGTCATCATCTGAAAACCGCCCGCGATTTCCTCGATTCTGAACGCCCTGCCGCTTTGGGCATACTGTTCGTTAAGCGTTTCAATACATTTTTTAACCTGTTTCACGCTGCCTCCGCCGCTGGCGAGACCTCGCCCTTGGGCGGGGTTAAACTCGGCGATATTGACGAGCCTGTCAGCCGAGAGCGGCTCATCAGAAGCAAAGAGTATCGCTTCAATTACCGATTCGGTGGTTATCTCCTGCGAGGAAATACTCGACGCCGTACCGGCATCGGCTAAACCTTCCTGCGAAACATCTGTCAATTCCGTTTCTTCCGTCATATCCTGTTCCATTCAAAGGGGTCCTTGTCTTTTTTGCTGACGAGGATTTTAACATCTTTTAGGCTTTTTTGTAGCTCTTTTGCAACTTTTTTAAGGATAAATCTTTCCGAAACAGTATGGCTTAGGCAAACGACCGTAACCCCTGCTTCCTGCGCTGCGATAGCCTGATGATGCTTTATTTCGCCCGTTAAATACAGGTTGCATTTTTCAGCAATAACGTTCATTATCAGCTTTCCGCACGAGCCTGCGCAAACAGCGGCCTTTTTAACGAGCCGTTTTTTAGGTCCGACTATTCCAGCCGCCTTGGCGCCGGTGGCAGCCTTGATTTTCTTGAGAATTGCGCTCAACTGCATCGGCTTTTTGAGAAGCCCGATTCTGCCAAGACCGATTTTGTCCTCAATATCATATAATTTAATCACGTCAAAGGCAGGCATCTCGTAAGGATGGGCGGCTTTCATAGCCTTTACGACATCTGCTATTTTTTCAGAGGGCACAATAGATTCAAACTTAATTTCTTCAACATTTTCAAATTCTCCCTTTTTCCCGATTGCAGGCTTTGCCCCTTCGAGCGGGAAAAACGTTCCAAGACCTGCCGAGCTGAAACTGCAATGGCTGTAATTTCCGAGCCAGCCGGCACCGGCCTTGAAAACAGCGTCGGCAACTTCCTGCAGCGATTCGACAGGAACGAAAACAATAAGTTTATAATTATTTTGTCCGCCTTCGGCGAGACCTCGCTTTTGGGCGGGCCCGCTTTGGACAAAATCGCCGACAGGCTTAGGATTTTTTATTCCGACAATCTCGGCAAGGCCGTCATTTACCCCGCCGACGACCGCGTCAAGAGCCGTATGTATCGAATAAACGCTAATTCCGCTTTTTACAAGCTCATAAACAATCGAATCTTTGGCAATAGCCTTCAAGCCGTCCCAGATAACCGGATGATAACTTATAATAAAATTACAGCCGGTACGTTTCGCCTCTTTTACAACGTCTTTTGTTATATCAATCGTCAGCAGGGTTTTTTTAACCACTGCATCACTGTCGCCAACAAGCAAACCGGTATTGTCCCAGCCTTGCGCAAGTTTCGGCGGAGCAATCTTCTCGATTTTGTCTATGCAATCCTTAACTCTTAACATTTTGCACCTCTTTGTTGAAATGCTCTGTATAAAGAGCGGCTATTTTTTTCGTAATCTGTCCCGGTTTGGCATCTTTGATATCGTGCGCTTCGATTTTTATCACCGGCATTACCTGCATAATAACATTCGTAATAAAAACTTCATCAGCGCCGAGCAGGTCGTCAATAGTAAGCTCTTTTTCTTCTGCTTTTATCGAATTTTTGCCGGCAATTTCTAAAACCGTCTTTCTGGCAATCCCCGGCAGTATACCGGCTTTGAGCGAAGGCGTGTAAAGGACTGAATTTTTTACAATAAATACATTGCTTATACATCCTTCGGCAAGTCTGCCGTCGATTGTGAACCACAGGGCTTCAGCCGCAAGTTTTTGATGAGCGACGGCCAGAGCGTATATTCTCGAAAAATAGCTTGTCGTCTTATGGCCCGCCAAAACATCGGCGGGATTCTGCCTGTAAGAGTTTAATACAACCGTAATTCCCTTATCGTAATATTCCTTCGGATAAGGCTCGAAATTTACAGCGGTAACAAGCAGCGTCGGCTCAGGCTGCTCAGTATTTACCACCCCGCTTGTAGCGGTAAGACGGATTCGTGCTTCTTTGAACTCATTGGCGTTTAATGTCTGGTAAATCGCATCAGCGATAAATTCTTTATCCGCCGCAGGCGAGACCTCGCCCTTGGGCGGGTCGCCTCGCAGATTGATTTTTAGTTTTTCTGCACTCGTAAAAAGCCTATCGAGATGGCCGTCGAGAGCAAAAACCACTCCATTCGATGCCCGCATAGTCTCGAACAGTCCTGCTCCATACAAAAACCCGCCGTCAGCGCCGCTTATCGAAGCCGCAGAGCTTTCTATTATTTCGTTATTCAAAAAAACTTTATTCATATTTCCGCCACAGAGTTTTTTCTTATTATAGCCACAGAGCTCACAGAGGACACAGAGAAACTTATTTTAAAAAATCAGATATAACTTTATCTACTCCAGTTATATTTTTAACATCTACTTCTAAAGTAGACTCATCAACCGTTTTTCTTTTCGTAGTTATTATTTTCCTTGTAAGTTTTATTTTTGTTGCTCCTTTCTTCTGAAAAGCACTAACCGAATTTAAGAATAACCATTTAGCAAAATCATGCACAAAATTTGCACTTAAAGAAATTAAAAAAGCAATTAATTCCGGACCGCTTTCATGCTGCTCTAATATTATTTTTTCATTCTGAAAATTTATTATGGCTGAACCTTCATGTTCGATTGGCCCTTGCGGAGAAATCTTTTTATTTACAGACATCCAAAATTCCCGCAAACAATTTGAACAACAGCAAAAGCTATATCCCGATTCCCTAATTGGGCTAATTTTAAATGATATAATATCGCCATTTCGAGGATTATTTTTCACAAACTCTGTTATATCGATACATTGTTTCATATTTTTTCTCTGTGACCTCTGTGTTCTCTGTGGCTAAAAAAATTAATCCTTTCTCTGCGGCTTATTGACCGCTTTTATTCCTGCCAGTAAAGCTTTTGCCTTAATAAGCGTTTCGTTCCATTCGCTTTCGGCATTTGAGTCCGCAACTATTCCGCCGCCGGTCTGAGCGAAAGCGACACCGTCCTTTATGATAATTGTTCTTATGGCGATATTCAAGCACGCATTGCCTTTTAAATCGAGCCAGCCTATACAGCCTGTATAAAGGCCCCTTGCCATCGGCTCAAGGGCGTTTATTATCTTCATCGCGCTGATTTTCGGAGCGCCGCTAATCGAGCCGCCGGGAAAAATAGCTTTCAAAATATCTGCAAAATCCATTTCCTCTTTAAGCTGTCCCTGTATCGTCGCAACGGCGTGAAAAACCGTTGAAAAAGCCTCTATATCGCGTCTTTTGATAACTTTAATTGAGCCTGGCCGGCAAATCCTGCCCAAATCGTTCCGCTCAAGGTCGATTATCATATCAAGCTCGGCTTTTTCCTTTTCATTATCGACAAGCTCGGCGTAATTTTTTTCATCGACAGTTTTTTCGCCTGTTCTGGGTCTTGTGCCCTTAATCGGGCAGGTCGTGATTGTGCCGTTGTTTATATTTATAAATAATTCCGGCGATGCGCTTACGATTTGATAATCGCCCGCATCTATAAAAGCCGAATACGGACTGGGATTGAATTTATTCTGCCACAGGAAAAGTTTATAAGGCTCTGCATAAAAATCGGCACTGAATCGCTGGGAGAAATTTATCTGATAAACATCACCGTCGTAAATATGCTTTTTAGTCTTTGCAATCGCGTCAAGATAATAGTCTTTTGTTATATTAGAGCGAAATTCTCTGATATCGAAACTATCGCAGGGCTTAAAAATCTGTTCATCTTCGATATTTGCCGCTTTATTCAAAATATCTTCAAGCTGAGTTGTTTTCCCATCATCGTCATCGGAGAATTCTACCGCGAAAAGATGGAAACAATTTTCCAAATGGTCGAAACAAATCACTTTGTCATAAAAACAGAGCCGGATTAAAGGCAAGTTTATATCGTCGTTGGCGGCAGGTATATTTTCAATGAATCTGTTGAGGTCATAGCTGAAAAAACCGAGCCATCCGCCTGTAAAAACGCTGTCGATGCCGTCCTCAAGACGGTATTTGCTTAAAACAGTCCTTAATTTCTCGAATGGTTCTTTTTCGTCGCTGAAAAACTCGAAAATCTCCAAAGGCTCAGCGGCAAAATAGCTGTATCTGTTTCTTTCTGAATTAAATTCCGCTCCGCCGAGGATTGCAGGGTTATCAAGAGAGGCGAAATAGCGGACAAGTTTCTGCAATTCGACTTTTGCCGATATTTTTTTGGAAGTGAACCGGCATTTTTTCGTACAGACAGGTTCAGCAGTAAAAACCGCCATTACAGACTTTCAAGCCGAAGTTTTTTATCGTATTCAACCAGCCCCGCGACAAGGTCTTCTATATCGCCGTCCATAATCTTGTCGAGATTGTAAAGCGAAAGATTAATCCTGTGGTCGGTAACGCGGTTCTGCGGGTAATTATATGTCCTGATTTTTTCGGAACGGTCGCCGGAACCTATCATCGTCTTTCGCGTTTTGTCGCGTTTAGCATTTTCAATACTCTGATAATGTTCGTAAACCCTGCTCCGCAGAAGCCGCCACGCCTTTGCCCTGTTTTTGTGCTGGCTCTTATCTTCACGCATATTTACCGTTATGCCGGTCGGCTTATGTTCGAGCTTGACGGCACTGTTAAGTTTGTTGACGCTCTGGCCGCCGGGTCCGCCTGCCCTGCTGACAAATTCAGATACATCGGCCGGGTTAATATAGATATCCACTTCCTCCGGCTCAGGCAGAACGGCAACAGTAACTGCGGAAGTATGCACCCTGCCCTGCGTTTCGGTTTCCGGCACGCGCTGAACGCGATGCCCGCCGCCTTCATAACCCATATGCGCCCACACGCCGGAGCCTTTTACATTGAATATAACTTCGCGGAAACCGCCAAGCTCGTTCGTGCTGAAATCGAGCAGTTCGACTTTCCATCTCTGTTTTTCAGCGTAGCGAGTGTACATATTATATAAATCGCGGGCGAACAGGGCCGCTTCATCGCCGCCGGTTCCGGCCCTAATTTCCACTATAACCGAACCGACCGCCGCATCGTCAGACATAACAAGAGATTCTTTGATTTGCTCAAAAAGCGTTTGTTTCTTTTCGCCCAGCATTTTTAGTTCTTCAGCGGCAAGCTGCTTGAATTCCTCATCTGCCGATGCATCGTTTAAAATCGTCTGCGACTGGGCGATTTCATCGACCAGTTTTTTGTATTCGCGATATTTTGTTACAACTGATTTGAGCTTGCCCTGCTCTTTGGAGATTGCGATTACCTTCGTCGAATCCATATTTACAGCGGGGTCGCAAAGCTGTTTTTCAAGCTCGGCGTATCGGCCGTCAAGCTCATCAAGCTTCTCTATAACCGTTGTATTTGTATCGCTCATAACCCCTGCTCAAAAAGTACAAAAAAATTACGCTGCCGGTGCATAATCTGTTTGATTAAGTCCAACAGCGTAAGTTGTCAACAAAAATAAGCTACTTTTCCTTGTTCTTCGGTGCTTTGTCGTCCTTTTGCGCCTTGTCCATATAGCTACTTCCGTATTTTTTCTGGAAGCGTTCGATTCTGCCGGCCGTATCGACGAATTTCTGCTTGCCGGTGTAGAACGGATGGCACTGCGAGCATATTTCAGCGTGGATTTCCTTGGCGGTACTGCGGGTTTCAAACGTGTTGCCGCAGCCGCATTTAACCTTTACGACCTGATATTTCGGATGTATGTCCTTTTTCATTTCTTTTCACCTTTAAAATCTGAAGCATCAATCTCAATTATTCTTTTGCGAAACCCGCCGAAGCAACATTTCTATTTGTCAAACACTCTGAATTATTGCTTTTACTGCATTTTCCCGTCAGCGTCTATCCCTTTGTGCGAAGGCGGGCAAAGCACAGTATTATATCGGCTTTGTCGAACAATGCAAGAGATATTACATCAAATAAGGCTTGTCAAAACCCTTTCCCCTTTCTATACTTATGCCGACTACAGGAAAGGACGAAAAATGAGGCCGAAATTAATAATAGTCGGTGCCGCCGGCAGAATGGGACGGAGAATCTCCGTTTTGGCCGTCGAATCCAAAAAATTCGATATAATCGGACTAATTGAAGATAAATCTTGTCCTCAAATCGGTAAGGATTTAGAGCATATTGGGATAAAAATCAGTTCTGAATTCCCGTCTGACGCCAATGTTGTGATAGATTTTTCGCTCCCTGCCGCTTTTGATAATACGCTCAATTACTGTTTAGAACAAAACTGTTCGCTGGTTTTGGGAACGACCGGTTTATCGGCTGAGCAGCTCAAAAAAGTCGATGAGGCGGCGAAAAAAATACCCGTAATTCAGGCGACGAATATGAGCGTCGGGATGAACCTGCTTTTCGAGCTTGTCGGACAGGTAGCAGGCAAACTCGGCGATGAATACGATATCGAAATTGTCGAGGCTCACCACCGCTTCAAAAAAGATTCGCCCAGCGGCTCCGCAATGACGCTTGCTGAAAAAATCGCTGCGGCGACGAATAAGAAATTTCCCGATTGTCTCGACATCGGCAGGAAAGGAAAAGAGGCCCTTCGCAAAAAAGGCACTATCGGCATACAGGCGATTCGGCTCGGCGATACGGTCGGCGAACATTCAGTTATGTTCGGCACGTTAGGCGAGACTGTAACCGTTTCGCACAGCGCCCATAGCAGAGATACGTTCGCGGTCGGCGCAATAAGGGCCGCTTCGTGGCTCGTAGGCAAAAACGCGGGCAGATACTCGATGGCCGATGTGCTCGGCCTTAAATAAGGGCAAACGCGATTGTCAGGCCGTTAAATAGTAAATGAACGAAAATCGGCCGCAGCAGCGACCCGCTTTTTTCATACGCATAACCCATCGCAACGGATAAAACCAGCAATGCGGGCAAGTGCATCCACGGATGAAGCACCGCAAACATAACCGAGGCGATAAAGATACTCTGCCACGGCCCGTAATTAAGATTCCGCAGATAACTTTGCAAAAGCCCTCTGAAAACAAGCTCCTCAAAAATCGGCGTAAGTATTACCGCAAAGAAAATCATCAGTATTCTCAAACTTAATTGGTCGTTCTCGAGGATAACTGCCAGCCCCTCATTTCGCTCAATCTGAAATTCCGGTCCGGCAATCATTTTCCCGATATACAGAACGGCGTAAAGCAAAACAAGTACCAGCGGCCAGGCAACGATAAATATCGCCGCCGCCTTTATGATATCGGAAAAAATACCTTTGGCCCGAAAACCGAACCCTTTTAAGCCCTCCTCAAAATACCGCTTCGCCAGTTTAAGAATCAGTATTATTACGATAATTTCTATCGTGATAAAACCGGTATAAGTAATAAATTTCTGCTGCCAGCCGGCGTAATCCGACGCAAGTTTTTCGAGAAGATTCGATGAGACCGCCGCTAGTATCAGCCAGCCGAAAATGACCAGAAAAGGCAGATAATCCGGCATAGCATTGCGTCTGTATTCGGCTCCGAGCAGCGCTTTTGTCCCCCATTCGGTCTTTATGAGCCAGGCGGTAAGCAAGGCAACGCCCGCCAGCGACATAGCCAATATAAAAATATAATAACCTGTCATAAAAGCCTTACTCTTGCATAAACCGCCTTTTTGTATTAGATTATTCCTTTCTTTTCAAGGGTTTAATATGGCTCTCGATATATTTAAGATTACCGGCCCTGTCAGGCTCCAAGGCGATATAACCGTCAGCGGTTCGAAAAACGCCGCCCTGCCGATAATGGCTTCGGCAATTCTTGCTCCCGGCAAAACCACCCTTAAAGGCGTGCCGAACCTCAGCGATATAGAAGTGATGTGCCGATTGGTCGAATCTCTCGGCTGCAAAACAGAGACTGTCGGCGGAAAAATTGTTATAGACTCGACAACAATCGACAAACCTTTCGGCGATTATGAAATCGTCCGCAAAATGAGAGCGGGCGTCTGCATACTCGGCCCGCTGCTGGCTCGCTGCGGCAAGGCTGAGGTTTCGATGCCCGGCGGCTGCGCAATCGGATACAGGCCCGTCGATATTCACCTTCGCGGTCTGCAGGAGTTGGGCGCTAAAATCGAACTCAAAAACGGCTATATCGTCGCCGCTGTAAACGGCGGACTTAAAGGAGCAAATATATTCCTCGGCGGCGCATTCGGCTCGAGCGTACTGGCGACCGCAAATGTACTTTGCGCAGCGGTGCTCGCAAAAGGCAAAACCGTTATCGAATACGCCGCCTGCGAGCCGGAAATAACCGACCTTGCGAACTGCCTAGTCAAAATGGGTGCGAAAATCAGCGGTATCGGCTCGCCGCAATTGACAATCCACGGCGTTAAAGAATTAAACCCGGTTGAGCATACCGTAATTCCCGACAGAATTGAAGCGGGTACTTTTCTGGCCGCGGCGGTAATAACAAAAGGCAAACTGAAACTGAAAAACTGCCGGCTCGAACACCTGATGGCCGTTGTCGATAAACTAAGAAGTATGAACGTCGCCGTCGAAGAAAACGCCGACGGCTGCGAAGTCTCATCGAACGGCCATATCGGGGCAACCGACATTACGACGCTGCCATATCCCGGTTTTCCAACGGATTTACAGGCGCAGTTTATGGCCTGTTTATGTTTGGCTAAGGGAAAAAGCGTTATAACGGAAAAAATATTTCCGGACAGATTTATGCACGTCGCCGAATTAAGCAGAATGGCCGCGGACCTCCGCAAAGAAGGTCCGCACGTAATAGTCAGCGGCGTTGAAAAACTTATTGCCGCTCCGGTAATGGCGTCAGATTTGCGAGCCTCGGCCGCTCTTGTCGTGGCCGCGCTTGCGGCGCACGGCGAAACAATTGTCAATCGCGTTTACCACATCGACAGAGGTTACGAAAAAATAGAGGAAAAACTCAACGCAGCCGGAGCCAAAATCGAACGCCAGAGCGTTTGATTATCTAAACAGTGTTGTGAACCATTTAAAAAGCGACTTGAAAAAGGTTACGGCTTCGTAGTCCCGTGTTTTGACGCTGAAGACAAACCTACCTGTCGCGAACTGGCCGAGCGAATAAAAGCCCGCTGAAAACTGCCCGATAGCGACTATTCCCGCCGCCATTTGACCGACAGCAAATAATCCGGCAACGCTTAATTGCCCGAGAGCCAGAACGAGCCCTATCGCCATTTGACCTATAGCAAGCAGCCCGACGGCAAGCTGGCCGACAGCGATAAACCCTACCGCTTTTCTGCCGATAGCGATGAAACCTTTGGCCCAGACCCTTTGACCCGTTTTCGGATCTATCCCGCTTGTGATATGAACCAGAGGAAGAACGCCTATTTTCCAGTGACTTGTGAACTCCCGAAAAAGCATCCCGCTTTCGTAGAGATACCTGCGGGTTACCCCCAATTTATTCTGCGACAAAACATAATCAGGCTCTTGATTTAATAAATTACCCATAATCGCTGTCCCGAATTAGCTGTTTTTTTATCAGCAGTGCCATACAGTTGGCACTTTAGCCGATTGTCTTACAGATTTTGTCTGTCTTGTCCCGATATTATAACTGAAATCAGTCGCCGAGTCGAGAAAATTTGTTTCTCGAATCAACCCGTTTACAGGCTGGGCGGGAACCTGTGAAACGGAAAATAACATTGCGTCTCTGTAGGGTCGGGTCGCCCAGGGGGCCGGCCCGACATTTTTTATGCGCTAATCGACAAGTTTTTTCCTGTAAAGTTTCGATTCGAGAGCCTTTACAAAGCCCGTCCAGTTCGATTCGCCGGGCTCACTGTCAATTTTATCGGTTACCTGATTTATTTTAGCATCTATATTGTCCAGAAAGCTTATCAAAAACGCCTCGGCCGTCATCGGCAGCTTCGGCGAACCGAATTCATACTGGCCGTGATGAGAAAGAATTATATGCTCAAGGTTTTCAAGTATTTCCTTGTCCACTTCCTGACCGGCTTTTTCGATAGCCTTTGCTTTGTTATTAACCATTATAACGGTCTGAACTATATGGCCGAGTAATTGCCCCGAATCGGTATAGCCGAAGGCCATCTGATAGGAAAGCTCCTCGGTCTTGCCCATATCGTGCAGAAAAATCCCCGCCAGTACAAGGTCGCTCTGAAGCTGGGGATAAAACGGCATAACCGCCTTTGCCGTGTTCAGCATATTGTTCGTATGTTCAAGCAAGCCTCCGATATAACTGTGATGATGCGCGGTTGCCGCGGGCGCCTTGCAGAAATTCTTCATAAGCTCCTTATCCGAAAGAAACTCATTTACAAGAGCCTTTAAAAAGGGATTTTTTATCGCGGAAACTATTCTTTTTATTTTCTCGAACATTTGCGGGATATCTTTTTCGGTTCTCGGCAGATAATCGTCAATATCCACTTTCTCGGCAGGCACAACCGTTATATGGTCGGCAACAATTTGCAGTGCGCTTTGAAATACTTCGCTTCTGCCCCTTATATGGGCAAATCCTTCTTTCGGCAGCGAATTGTAAAGCTGTTCGGTCGCCTGCCAGATTCTGCCGTTAACCCTGCCGCTTTTGTCGCTTACGAACATAGCGATATATAAATCCCCACGCGTAGTGCTTCGCAAAATCGGCTGGCTTATCATATAAACATCGTTAATCGTCGAGCCGGCTTGAATCTGGTCTATAAAAATATGAGGCATATCATCTCCGAAAAACAGAAAAGATTAATATAGCCGGAGTATCCTCTTAAGGCAAGTAAAAGATTTGAACCGCAGCGGTGATTATCTGCCGGTTTTGTTCTGCTGAATCCTGCCGGTGATTTCGTTTATCTGCTCGTTAAGCATTCTTAAAGTCTCGGCGTTATACTGCTGTGTATCCACAAGGTCTCTTCTGGCCTGGAAAAGTTTTTCCCTTGTCTGCTGAAGCTCTATTTGCAAATTGGCAAGAGTTTTTTGATTCCTTTGCGCTTCCGACTGCCAGCTCATCATATCGAGTTCATATAATCTGGCTCTCTGTCGGGTATTGTCATATTCTTCCATAAGTTTCTGAATATTCGAATACGCCTGCTGGAGTTTCTGTTTCTGAAGATTTCTGTCTATGCTAACCATTTGGTAGGCGCCGATACTTACAAACAGCGCAACAGTTGCAACTACGGAAACAATCCTCCAGACAGATACGATTTTGATTGCATCTATAATTTTTCTCGCCAGCGATATCCTGAATCCGCCAAGCCGGGGCTCCATACTGTCGGCACTTTCGGAATCGGCCTGATTTTCCTCCTGCGCAAAGAGATGCAAATCCGGTATCGTAATCGGCGGCTCAGGAGACAAAGGCTGCGAATGCTTCGGCGGCTGAAGGATTTTGCTCATCAACTTAGAAATCCTCTCGGCCTGCGCGGCGGTGTCGAGCGGTTCGGGTTTCTGTTCGTCCTGCTGGCTTATCCCCTTGTAAATATCGAGCGGCAAATCGACTATATACGTTTTGTCTTTGTGCTTTCTGACCTGTACAACACCCAGTTTTGCGCATTCCTGCACAACGCCGGTCGATACACCCTGACTGGTCGCATATTGCTGCATCGACAAAAGTGATTTCTTCCTGCTGAAAACCGGGCCGACAAATGAACTTTTTTCACCGCTTGCAGACATAGAGATTCTTTCCACAAAAAAGCCGTAAACTAACTATATTTTCGGACTTTTCGCGTAAAATCTTGAATTTAAAGGCTCAAAAACGCTTCTCTGCAAAAATTCTCACCGCCGATTTTAAACTAAA
Organism: Planctomycetes bacterium HGW-Planctomycetes-1; assembly: GCA_002839495.1. Taxonomy (GTDB): domain Bacteria; phylum Planctomycetota; class Phycisphaerae; order Sedimentisphaerales; family UBA12454; genus UBA12454. The sequence continues at coordinate 15,724 of PGYD01000011.1, read as the reverse complement.
AGTGCCTCTTGAAACGGCTCTGTCGGCCTTATCCCGATAAAATCGCATTATTTCATCTAAAAAAGGCATTTTGCCTTATGACACGCCCCAAAAAACGTCAAAAAGTCCCGCATTAACTTTGCCGATTAAAACACCAAAGCCCTTATAGGCTCAAAACTTAAGTTTAAAGGCAATAAATGAAGGTATTGATAGCGGAAGACGACGCTGCATCAAGGATGATACTGCAAAAACACCTGCAAAACTGGGGATATCAGGTCCTCGCCGCAGAGAACGGCTCGAAAGCCCTGGAGCTAATCAAGGCTCAACAGCCGGAGATTGCCCTTATCGACTGGGTAATGCCCGGAATGGATGGGCTTGAGCTTTGCAAAAAAATCCGCCCTCTTTATGATAAAAAATATATTTACATAATTTTTCTGACATCAAAAACTGAATCTCAGGATATCGTTACCGCTCTCGAGACAGGGGCGGACGATTTTATCAGCAAACCTTTCGACAAAGATGTGCTTCGCAGCAAAATGTCCGTCGGCGTAAGGATTATCAACTATGAAAACGAAATGCGAATCGCCCGCCAAAAGGCCGAGGAGGCGCAGGCCAATCTCGAAAAGGTAAATATTCAGCTCGAACTTACCTATAAAAAACTGATGGAAGCGGCCCGCAGCGCAGGTATGGCGGAAGTCGCCGCAAATGTGCTGCACAACGTCGGTAATTCGCTCAACAGCGTAAACGTATCGGCGACTCTAATCAGTGAGAAGCTCGCTAAATCCGAAATAACGTATCTGCAAAAACTTGCCGACATCATTAAAAATCATAGCGATAACCTCGCCGAGTTTCTTACAAACGACCCTCAGGGCAAATATATCCCGACATATATTTGCGAAGTAAGCAGCCATCTTGAGCAGCAGAAAAATGAAATTATCGAAAACCTAAGCTCGCTCATAAGACACGTTGGCCACATCAAGAACGTTATCCGTATGCAGCAGTTTTACGCCGGCGCCGAACAGCAGCAGGAATGCACATCGCTGCCGGAACTTATCGAAAACGCGCTTCAAATGAACTCTATAGGACTGCAGCGAAATAATATCGAGGTCATACGCGAATACGAAGATTTCGGAAATATCTTCATCGACAAACACCGCACGCTTCAAATACTCGTGAATTTTATCGACAACGCAGAACACGCCCTTGCACAAAGTACGAACAAGCCGAAACAGCTTAAAATCCGCGTTACAAAACACAATAATAAAGCGCGAATAGAAGTGTCCGACAACGGCATCGGCATAAAGCCGGAGGACTTAAACAGGATTTTCGATACCGGTTTTACGACAAAATCTTCCGGACACGGATTCGGACTGCACGGCTGCCTGCTGGCGGCAAGAGATATGAAAGGTGCAATATTGGCGCAAAGCCGGGGTGAAAATCAGGGCGCTGCGTTTATTCTTGAACTTCCACTTAAAAAAATAGAGGTAAAAAATGAACACCGCAAGTAAGACAAAAAACAGAAGAATTCTTGTTATCGACGATAATCCGTCAATACACGATGACTTCAGGCAGATTCTCGCAAACGCACCGAAGAACGATTCGCTTGACCGCGCAAGGGCCGCTGTCTTTGGTCAGGATATCGAGGACGTCGGCGTTATATTCGAAGTCGATTGCGCTCTTAGCGGCCACGAAGGCCTTGAAAAACTTATCGAAGCCAACCGGCAGGGAAAACCTTATGCGGTCGCCTTTGTCGATATGAGATTGGAATCGGGCTGGAACGGCGTTGAAACCATCGAAAGGCTCTGGAAGGTCCAGCCTCAGCTTCAGGTCGTCATCTGCACCGCTTATTCGGATTATTCCTGGCACGAAATTATTAACAGGCTCGGCGAGACAGAAAAACTTCTCATCCTCAAAAAGCCTTTCGACCACGTCGAAGTCCGGCAGATGGCCTGTTCACTGACGGAAAAATGGGAACTGCTTAACAATCTCGACAGTCTCGTACAGGAAAGAACCGCTCAAATCGCCGAGACCCGCGACACTGCCGTTTTCGTTCTCGCGTCGCTGGCCGAATCGAGAGACCCTGAAACCGGCGAACATCTCGAAAGAATACGAAGTTATAGCCATATACTCGCTGAGGAACTAAGCAAAAATAGTCCTTATGCAGAATTTATCGATAAGGTATTCATCGACGATTTGTACCGTTCAAGCCCGCTGCACGATATCGGAAAAATCGGAATACCGGACAGCATCCTGCTCAAACCCGGCGCTTTGACAAACGAGGAATTCGAGATAATGAAGCATCATTCCATCATAGGAGCGGAAGCTCTCGGCGGAACAATAAAAAGGGCCGTTGGTGCGGGTTTTCTGCAAATGGCCGCTGATATTGCCCGTTATCATCACGAGAAATTTGACGGCACCGGCTATCCGGACGGCTTAAAGAGACAGGAAATTCCGCTCGTCGCCCGCATAGTCGCTCTTGCCGATGTTTACGACGCTCTGACAAGCGCAAGAGTTTATAAAGCGGCGTTCCGTCCTGAAATAGCGAAAATTATGATAAGGGAAGAAAGCGGCAAGCACTTCGACCCTGTAATTGTCGATGCGTTTCTGGCTCGGTATGACGACTTTTTGAAGGTTCAGGGCCTTATAGAAGCCGAAAACGCTGTTGCTGCTCCTGTGTAAATTCAAACAATAATAATTGCCTAAAAACACTAAAAGCAGGCGTCCCTGAAAGACGCCTGCTTTATTTTTCTCAATATCGCCGCCTAATATAGGCAACGATTCAATTACCTTTTTTGTCTATCGTCTGGTGTGTTACAGAGGTATTAATTATATCAATGCTGTTAGTATCCTGAACGATTTTATCGAGTGCTTCATAAGTTGCACTTTTCGCTTTTATTTTTGTCAATTTATATTGTCTTTTGAGGGCCTTTTTCTGATTTTTATAAATTTTCTTTTCGGCTTTAAGTGTTGCTTTTGTAGTTTCACGGCAAAGCATACCTTTGGAAATATCGCTTATTTTAGGCTTGCTTCCATCCACTCTGCTTATGATAGTCCCTATACTGTAATTCGGGGCTGTTTGAGTAATCATAATTCTGGCTATGGGGATTGCTATTTCTCCGGCTTTGAAAATATCAAACCTTTTCTTAGGCTTTGTGATATTATCGCCCGCATCTATGACAACATCGCCTATTTCGGTTATTCCAAGCACGTAAAAGTCTTTGGTTTTTGAGCCAAGTGCAACATCACAAAGAAATGGCAAACAAAGAACAGGAAACAACACCCACAGTAGTTTTTTCATATCAATCTCCTGTAAAATAGATTAAACAACACTTAACTATACATCTTTTCCGCTGAAAAGCAAGGAAAAAAACGGTTAGGATTATGACAGTAAATTGTCATTCATAGGTCAAAAGAATCCCGGAGGTTTAGTGTTAATGATTTTATGTACTATTAAAAACACAATGGCGGCGATAATAATAATTATTGTCCATTTGATAATATCGCAGAGCATTTGTTTACCATTGTCACGAAGAGCTTCCTTGATGTAAGTTGTAAGTTGCTTTTCATTCATGCGTTTCCCTTTACAAAATAAACCCCAAAATTGTTTTAGTAAAATATTATCGCTTTCTATGAAATAATCAAGAAAAAACCGTTTTTCAATATACGGGTTTGCATGGTAAAATAGCGTAAAAGCTAAGTTCTGTCGGAACAGCCTCGAAAAGGACTGGTGAAAAATGACGAATAAAGAAATCGAAAAATATAACCAAGAATTGACCGAGTGTTCAAAATCTTTAAGTGAATTGAGAATGATTGGAGACTCCGGCAAAAAACATCCTGATTTAAAGAAGTTGTATCAGAGGGTTCAGACTTTGGCTACAGAGGTCTCTGCCCCCTTATCGAATGCTAGTATACTGTCTATTGAAAGAACCTATGGACCGTCTCTCTCGGCCTCAATTGATTTAGAGGGTAAAATTGGGGAACTAATAAATAACATCCATAATGCCTTGCAAACGAAAATGATGTACAACGCTTGCATTTTTGCAAAGTGGTCTTGTCTTTTTGCAGCAGCAGCGGCAACAATAGCTTGTATTAGTGTTATTTTAACTATGTGTTTAAATTAAAATAAAATCGGAAAGAACAGGCAAGCAGCAGAGCAGGAGACTATCGTTTTCAAATCTTGATTTTCGAATAAAAATGCTATTTTTGAAAATTGATAATCGAGATTAGACCGCAATCGAGAATTTCCTCAAATTTTGATTCTCGATTGCTCTATAAATTTTCGCTTGGCGAAAATTTATTAGCCCCAAAGGGATAAGCCAAAGGCTTACAAGTTTGAATTCGCCTTCGGCGAATAAGCCCTTCGGGAGATTGTCTTATCTGTCGAAGGTATCTTCTGCAACTTATGACTTATGCCTTTTGACTTAAGACTATTTATTCTGTCGGGATGGTTTTTGTATTTACGAAATAAATCAGATTTTCGATTTCCGTCTCGAGGTTGAGATTATGCACAATGACGTTGGTATTATCGCTTCTTAATCTTATCGGTGCGAAGTTCAGTACGCCTTTTATGCCGGCGTGTATCAGTTTTTCGAATGCTTCCTGAGCCGCGAAGTCCGGCACAGTGATAATTCCCAGTTCAATTTCGTTTGTTTTGACAAAGCCCGCCAATTCATCCATCGGAAAAATCGGAGCATCGGCCTTTCTATTGTATTTTGCAGGGTCAATATCGAAGCCGGCAACAATTTTGATTTCGCTTTTGATGAAGCCGGGATAATTTATCAGCGCCCTGCCCATATTCCCCACGCCGACAATGATAAATTTCTGCAGCCGGTCTTTGCCAAGTACTTTATTCAACTGGGTTAACAATTCGTCAACCTGATAGCCGCCGCGGCGGTTGCCGGAGATACCAAAAATCGAAAAATCCTTGCGAACCTGAGAAGCCGTAACACCAGTAGCATCAGCAAGATTGTCCGAGAAAACTTTCACGAAATTCAGCGATTTCAGCCTCAAAACCGCATTCTTGTACCGAGATAACCTCAATATCCGCGTCCTATTAGGCATTCCTACCACCCTTTCAACAACAAAAATCCACTTTTTGCACTAAAAAACACTATTTATACATCGGAAAACATAATGATATTGAAAATTATCGTAATCGTCAAGCTAAAAAATGTGATTTTATTCACAAAAAGCGGAGTTTGTTTAGATTTTCGGGAAAAATCTTGGGCAGCGGCTTTAGCAAGGCAAGAACCGCGTAATGAGAGGCGGAGCCTGGAACGAAAAGGCATACAAATGCCGTTCAGCCGACAGGAATAACCGCTCGCCAAAGGCCAATCAGCCGATTATAGGCTTTCGTGCCGTGCTCGAAATCGAATAAAAACGGGCTATAAGCCCAAACGATAACAAAATCCCGCATTTAGGACTCTTAAGTGCGGGATTTTTATTTTGGGGCGGTAAAATTAAAAAAATATTTCTATAACAACTTATAAATAAAGACTTTAAAGAAAACAGGCATATTCTATTTGGGATAATTAGGCTTGATTAGCAGTCCGGAAGTAAGTATGATATAGTTGTTAGAAGTATTGCAAACTGTGTAGTTTGCGGCGGATAACGATGCAGTCGGACGAATAAATGTCCGGCGTTAAGCAGTAAATGTTACAAAAGCACCGTAGTGCCGCAGAATACGGCGATAGAGTTCTTCTCAAGTCGTAATCAGCGGACAGGCGGTGAATAAAGAGAAAAGAAATTCTTAAAAAAACGAGTTGTTCTAAAAGTATGGTTACTGTTTTGAGGACCGTTACGGTAAAAAAAGACCGCAAAAGAAAGGTTCTTATAAAACCTTTTAGCTGAGGTCTGTCAACTTGTCTAAAGACTAAGAAAAGGATTTCTGTTCTCATCATCTCTTTTGCAGCAGCGTACTGTTATGCCTCTGTTACCCGCTAACAAACTGTAAACAATATTTTACGTGAAAGGCACAAAAAATGTTTACGTTAGCCCAGGCGGGAATCGGCATCACTGCGATAATCGCTATAGCTTCGGTAATAGCCGGAGCGGTACTGGCGATTATTATCAGTAAAATCATTTCCGTAATAAAAATAAATAATCTGAAACAAAGTCTTCAGAGCCAAATCGAAAACGCGAAAAAAGAGGCTGAAAACATTATCAAGACCTCCCGTCTCGAAGCGACCGCGGAAGCCTTAAGGAAAAAAGAAGAAGTTGCCGCTGAAATCAACCAGGCAAAGGCGGAACTTCGCGAGGCTGAAAAACGATTTGCCAAGCACGAAGACGCCATCGACAGGCAGAACGAACTGCTCGCCCAGCGGGAAAAGGCTCTGCAGCAGTCGGAAAACAACGTTAAAAACCGTACCCAGCAGCTCGACGAGCGGGAAAAGGAAATCGGCAACATCATCGCTCAGCAGAAAAACCAGCTTTTGAAAATCTCCGCTATGAGCGCCGAAGAGGCGAAACAAATGCTGCTGAAAAAACTCGAAGACGAATGCGAACACGAAATGAACTCCATAATTCAGCGGAAAATGGAAGAGATGAACGAAGCTGCCGAGGAAAAAAGCAGGGAAATTATAAGCTCGGCAATTCAGCGATACGCCGCCGACCAGACCTGCGAGGTTACGGTCTCGACCATCGATATTCCGAGCGACGATATGAAAGGCAGAATCATCGGAAGAGAAGGCAGAAATATCCGCTCGTTCGAAAAGGCGACCGGCGTCGATGTAATCGTCGATGACACGCCGGGCGTTATCGTCATCAGCGGCTTCAATCCGATAAGAAGGGAAGTCGCCAGACAATCGATGGAAAAACTCATACAGGACGGCAGGATACATCCGACCAGAATCGAAGAGCTTGTAGCGCAGACCAAAAAAGACGTCATACAGAAAGTTATGCAGGTCGGCAAAGAAGCGTCCGTCGAAGTGGACGTACGCGGCCTTAATAACAAAATCCTTATGGAAATAGGAACGCTGAACTATAGAACAAGCTACGGACAGAACGTCCTGCGGCACAGCGTCGAAGTGGCATTTCTCGCACAGGTAATGGCCGACGAACTCGGACTTGACGGGGCAATCGCAAGAAGAGCGGGATTCCTGCACGATATAGGCAAAGCGATGGACCACGAAATAGAAGGCGGACATCCTGAAATCGGCGCCAATTATCTGAAAAGATTCAACGAATCGTCGATAATACTCAATGCCGTCGCGGCTCATCACGGCGACATCCCTGCGGACAATCCTTACACGCCGCTGGTTGCCGCCGCCGACGCCATCAGCGCATCGAGGCCGGGAGCCAGACGAGAAACGCTCGAAAGATACATCAAGAGACTTGAAAAACTCGAAGAAATCGCAAATCAGTTTACCGGCGTCGAAAACTGCTACGCAATACAGGCCGGCAGGGAAATACGCGTAATTGTCAACGCACAGAACATCGATGACAACAGCGCCACAAAAATGGCTCGTGATATCGCCAAGAAAATCGAAGATGAGCTTACCTATCCGGGCGAAATAAAGGTTACTCTGCTGCGCGAAGTCCGTTGTATCGAATACGCAAGGTAAAAAAATGAAGCTGAATATTCTTTGTATCGGTGATATTGTCGGAAGGCCCGGCAAAAAAATCGTGGCTAATAATCTTGCTGCAATCGTAAAGCAGCACGATATAGACTGCGTTATCGCCAATGCGGAAAACTCCGCGGGCGGTTCGGGCCTTACATATCAGATTTACGACAAACTCCTGAAATACGGCGTTCATCTTATTACGCTGGGCGACCACGTATTCAAAAAGAAAGATATAATCACCGTACTGGAGAACAATGATAATATAGCGAGGCCGGCAAACCTTTCAGCCCACGCCGCCGGCAAAGATTTCGCGTTATACAAAACCGCCAAAGGGCCGGTTGTGGCCGTTGTGCCGCTTATCGGCAGAATATTTATGAAGCCTGCCGACAATCCTTACGACTGCATCGACGCAATCCTGCCGAAATTAACGCAGCAGGCAGATGTTGTCATCGTCGAGATGCACGCTGAGGCGACGAGTGAAAAAGTCTCGATGGGTTATTACCTCGACGGCAGAGTAAGCTGTGTATTCGGAACGCATACGCACGTTGTTACAGCCGATGAAAAAATCCTGCCGAAAGGCACAGCGTACATAACGGATATCGGAATGACCGGCGCCCATCATTCGGTGCTCGGCAGAAGAATCGAATCCGTCATTAAAAATTTCAGAACACGAATGCCCTGCCCATTTGAAATCGCAACCGAGGATTTAAGACTCAACGGCATCGTGGTGTCGATTGACAGCAATACAAAAAAGGCCGACAATATCAGCCGGCTCGAAGTTAAAGACCAGGATTCCGATTCAACCGGATATGACAGCGATGACGGCAAGCCGGATTACAACAGCGATTTCGAATAGAAAAAAGAGCATAACCGCTTTATGCCCAAAGTCTTATAATAACCCCGCTATTTCTGCAAATTCAACGATTAGGGGAAACAGGGTACATCGTACCCCCTTAGGTCAAGTTCATCACGCGTTATATAATCAGGGCCAACCCAATCTAACATAATCGGCGATAATCTGACAAATTCAATATCAATATCCGCCCTGATTTCCTTTATTATCCGCCACGGACTCCTAAATACGATGATAAGGAATCAGACGTTATGGACGGAAGAAATAATTCTAAAAAATCCTTGAAATTAAACACAGCCGCTCTGTGGCTTGTAACTATTTTCCGCTACCCTTTATTTTCGCCCACTCATCGCGGAGCGTTGCCGTGCGGTTGAAAATCAACTTATCGGATTTGCTGTCCGTATCGACGCAGAAATAGCCTAACCTCTCGAACTGCCAGCGACTTAAAGCCTTTGCGTCTTTCAGATAAGGCTCGACCTTGCACCCCGTCAGTTTCGTTAGTGAATTCGGATTAAGATATGCCGTAAAATCTTTTCCTTCCTCGACATCGTCCGGATTTTCCTTTGTAAATAGATGTTCGTAAAGTCTCGCCTCTGCGTCAATTGCGTTTTTGGCACAAATCCAGTGAAGTGTTGATTTGACCTTTCTGCCGTCCGGCGAATCTCCGCCCCGCGTCGCAGGGTCGTAAGTACATCGCAGCTCTGTAATATTTCCAGCCGAATCCTTTATTACATTTGTGCAGGTAATAAAATACGCGTACCGCAGCCGAACTTCTCTGCCGGGAGCAAGCCGGAAGAATTTTTTCGGAGCATCCTCCATAAAATCGTCCCGCTCGATATAAATTTCTCTCGAGAACGGAACCTGTCTTGTCCCTGCCGCCGCATCTTCCGGATTATTTATCGCATCGAGAGTTTCGACCTTTCCTTCGGGATAATTTTCAATCACAACTTTCAGCGGATTAAGCACCGCCATTACGCGAGGCGAAGTTTTATTCAAATCTTCGCGAAGACAATGCTCCAGCAGGGCGAAATCGATTGTACTGTTGAATTTATTTACGCTGATTTTCGTACAGAAATTTCTTATTGCCTGCGGCGAATATCCCCGCCGTCTCATTCCGCAAATCGTCGGCATCCGCGGGTCGTCCCAGCCGGCAACCAATTTGTCCTGCACGAGCTTGAGCAGCTTTCGCTTGCTCATAACCGTATATGTAAGATTTAACCGTGCGAATTCAATCTGCTGCGGATGATAAATCCCAAGCTCATTAAGAAACCAGTCGTACAAAGGCCGGTGATTTTCAAATTCGAGCGTGCATATTGAATGTGTAATCTTTTCAATTGAGTCTTCCAACCCGTGTGCCCAGTCGTACATCGGATAAATGCACCATTTGTCGCCCGTGCGGTGATGCGATGCGTGAACAATCCGGTACATCAGAGGGTCGCGCAAATTAAAGTTTGGATGAGCCATATCGATTTTTGCGCGAAGCGTTTTTGTCCCGTCCGGAAATTCTCCCTTTCGCATCCTCTCAAGCAGATCGAGATTTTCCTCAACGCTGCGGTTGCGGTATGGACTGTCTTTGCCTCCCTCTACTCCGCCACGGTATTCTCTGGTTTGCTCAGCCGTCAGGTCGCAGACATAAGCCTTGCCTTTTTTCACCAGCTCGACCGCCCAATCGTACATCTGCTGAAAATAATCCGACCCGAAGAACAGATTCTCGCTCCAGTCCCAGCCGAGCCATTTTACATCTTCGATAATCGAATCGACGTATTCCTGCTCTTCCTTTTCCGGATTGGTATCGTCGAACCGCAGATGGCATTTCCCGCCGAACTCAGCCGCTATTCCGAAATTAAGACAGATACTCTTCGCGTGTCCGATATGCAGATAGCCGTTCGGCTCGGGCGGAAATCTCGTTACAACCCTGCCGTCCCATTTGCCGCTCTTGCAGTCGTCAGCGACAATCTGCCGCACAAAATCAAGTTTCTGCTGTCCTTTATTTTCCAAAGCCATATAAACCTTTATTCTTTAATGTCTTACAATCAGCCAAACATTATAATCAAACCTGCCATTCAGTCAAGATTATAGTATTTAGCCCCTTGATTTATCAAGGGGTTCCAAAAGGTTGTGTTTATCGAACCCTTCACTTGCATTTATCCACAACCCCGTCGGCTTGCTGCGATAGAGAAAATACGACACGAGCGAAAATCGCTCAATCATTTCATCGGAAACATTTTGCGGGGAAGTGCCGAGATTTTTATTGATAGCCTCGTAAATTAAATCAGGCTCATCCATCGCAAAATCGCCGAGGTCATTTATATTGAAAAAATCGATTACAAAAACCGCATACAACTGCACCTTCTTTTTAGTCCCTTCCGGCCTGACCTTTACGGATTTATCTATATGAACGATTTTTAATTTTTTCAAATCCTCTGTCCATCGATAACTCTGTTTTTTCAAAGCGGAGAGTTTTTCTATTTTTTTCTTTAATTGGGCCGCCTTTTCAAAATCCAGTTCTTTAGATGCCGTTTGCATTTGGGTTTGAAATTTTTCTATTGCCTCCCTCGGCTTGCAGCCCGCCTCGAAAGCCTCTCTTAATAAACTTTTGTAATCTGCTGTGTCGATTTTATCGCCGCAGACTCCCGCGCAGGCGTCCATCTGCAGGTACGGACAGCTTTGCGCCAGAGCGGGATTATTTACAATATCGTTCCTCTTGCAAAGCCTGAAGGCATCTTCGAGCGTTTTTAGAAAGGCTGTCGCCGCTCTTTGAGAAACGAAAGGCCCGATGATTTCTTCTCCTATTTTAAGCGTTAGTTTTTTGGTAATTGAAAAAGACGGAATTTTCTCGCCCAAATCTATTTTGATAAACCACGGCAGAACCAGTTTTATATGCTCTTTATAATTTTCTCCGAATATTTTCCTGATGGCGTCGTAGTATTTTATCGCCAGCCGGAATTTGCACCGGCAGGGGGAGTAATAAATCTTTGCCGTAATGCTTTTCAGGTCCGCTCTTTTGCCGACCTCTATTTTCTCAGCGAGTTTGGTCTTTGCCGTCCTTTTGATATTAGCTGTTGTTAGAAGTGTTATGGGTTTGTTTTGGCTGTCTGCGAAAAGAACAAAACCTGCCGTACTCGGCAGATTTTGAAAATCGTTGTCTGGCAAAACACAATTCTCAAATATCTCTTGCAGCAAATTACTCATCGTCTAATTTCCATTTGCAGATATACACATAATAAAAGTATTTTACCAGATTATTTGTTCGAATGTTAATGGAATTTCAACACGAGAAATGCTTACCCCACTGGATGTGAAATTCACCCCCTTTTTATCCACCTCACGCGGAATGGCGGGGCGGTTCATTATTCGACGTTTAAGTTATTTCGAATTTAGTGCTTCGGATTTTTATTCTGAATCCAGGTTTCTGTATTCTTTTCCTACAGTTCCGCTATATCGACGTTTTTAGCAGCTGCTGTCTCGTCCAGTCTGCCGACGGGTGTGGTAATCGGGGCGGCCTTGAGTTTTTCCGGTTTGTCCTCTGCGATTTTCGCAAGTTCAATCATCGTCTCGATAAACGCATCGAGCGTTTCTTTGCTTTCGGTCTCGGTCGGTTCAATCATTATCGATTCTTTTACAATCGTCGGGAAATACACGGTCGGCGGATGGAATCCTCTGTCGATTAATCCCTTTGCTATGTCGATTGCGTGAATGCCGTTTTCGATTTGTTTCGATGCGCTGAAGACGCATTCGTGTTTGCATACTTGGCCGTATGGCAAATCGTAATAAGCCTTGAGTTTTTCCTTTATGTAATTTGCGTTCAAAACCGCGTTTTCGGCGACGCGTTTTAAGCCGTCTTTTCCGAGCAGAAGGATATAGACATAAGCCCGCAGGATTATCGCAAAATTGCCGTAAAACGGTGCGATGTATCCGATGGATTTTGGTTTGTCGTATTCAAGCGCGAAAGTCCCGTCGTCTCTTTTAACGACGAGCGAGACGGGCAGAAAGTCGAGCAGTTTTTCGACAACTCCGACCGGCCCAGCCCCCGGCCCGCCCCCGCCGTGAGGCGTAGCGAATGTTTTATGCAGATTCAGATGTACGATATCGAATCCGAAATCGCCCGGCCTCGCCTTGCCGACAATCGCGTTGAGATTGGCGCCGTCATAATAGCAAAGGCCGTCAACGGAATGAATAATTTCGCAGATTTGTTTGATATTCTTTTCAAAAATGCCGAGCGTATTCGGACAAGTCAGCATCAGACCCGCCGTTTCGGAATTGACCAATTTTTTCAATTCCTGAACATCCATCATACCGTCCTTATCGGACGGCACACAGACGACTTTATATCCTGCGATTGCTGCGCTTGCCGGATTTGTGCCGTGTGCGCTGTCGGGAATTAGAATCGTAGTTTTTTTATTGCCTTTGTCGCGATGATAGGCGGCCATAATCATAATGCCTGTCAGTTCCCCGTGCGCACCCGCCATCGGCTGCATCGTAAAGCCCGCCATCGCCGTTATTTCGCAAAGGAATTTATCCATATCGTATAAAACTTCCAGCGCACCCTGCGTCAATAACCCGCCTATTCTCAACTGCGGCATAAGAGGATGAAGATGAGCAAAGCCCGGATAAGAGGCGATTCTCTCAGCGACTTTGGGGTTATATTTCATCGTGCACGAGCCGAGCGGATAGAAATTCGTATCGACTCCGAAATTCCGCCGCGACAGTTCCGTAAAATGTCTGACAACGTCGAGCTCGCTCAATTCAGGCAAGGCCGCGTCTGAATTTCTCAAAAATTCTTTCTTTATATGAATTGTAGTCGGCACATCGCTCATCGGCGGCATTACACCTTTGCGTCCCTGCACACTTTTATCAAATATCAGTTTCATCCCGCACCTTCTTTCAAACGAGATTCTTCACTGCGCTGCGCTTCGTTCAGAATGACAATTTTCATAGCACGGCTTCCAGTGATTCAGCCAGCATACCGATTTGCTGTTTGGTTCGTTTTTCTGTAACGGCGATAAGCAGCGAATTTTCCATTCCTTCGTAATATCTGCTCAGCGGAAAGCCTGCCGCGAAACCTTTTTCAATCAGTTTGCCTGCCGTCTCGGCGGCGTTGGTCGGCAAATCAATAACAAATTCGTTGTAAAACCACTTCGCCCCGAAACGAGGCTTTACGCCTTTAATCGAAGTTAATTTCTGCCAGGCGTAGCTCGCCTTGTCGGCGCACAACTGAGCCGTTTCTTTCAAACCCTCTTTACCGAGCAGCGACATATATACAAGAGCCGTCAGCGCACAGAGCGCTTCGTTGGAACAGATATTCGATGTCGCTTTATCGCGCCGAATGTGCTGTTCGCGCGCCTGCAGAGTTAGGACAAAACCGCATCTGCCCTGATTGTCTTTTGTTCTGCCGACAATTCGGCCGGGCATTTTCCGCACATAATCTTTTTTCGTCGCCATAAATCCCAGATATGGCCCTCCGAAATTCATCGGCAGTCCGAGGCTCTGCCCTTCGCCGACAACGATATCGGCTCCCATCGCGCCGGGCGTTTTTAAAATCCCCAGCGAAATCGGATAACAGGAAATAATTAAGAGTGCACCTTTTTTATGGGCGGCCTCGGCAATATCCGTAAAATCGTCAACGCACCCGAAGAAATTCGGATTCTGCAAAATCACCGCCGCCGTATTATCATCGAGTTTGTTTAAAAGCTGTTTTCTATTAATAAGACCTTCTTGGTTTTTTGTCTGTTCAAGCTCGATACTTAGATTTTTCGTATAAGATTGGAGCATTACGCGGTAAATCGGATTAACGCTGTCGTCGATAAGGATTTTATTTCTGCCTGTAACCCGCAGCGCCATCATCATCGCCTCGTACAAAGCCGTCCCGCCGTCGTATAGCGATGCGTTTGCCGCCTCCATTTCGGTGAGCCTGCAAACAAGAGACTGATATTCGAAAATCGCCTGCAAAGTACCCTGCGAAATTTCCGGCTGATAAGGCGTATAAGCGGTATAAAATTCGCTTCTGCTTACAATCGCGTAAACCGCCGCCGGTATGAAATGGTCGTAAAATCCGCCGCCGAGGAAACAGGTTAAGTCGATATAATTTTTGCCCGCCAGCGATGCCAGACGATTGCGAACCTCGAATTCGCTCATTCCCGCAGGCAGATTAAAATCATTTTTCAGAAATTCTTTCGGAATATCGGCGAACAGCCCCTCTGCCGAAAGACCGATTTCCTTAAGCATCTGTTTCTGCTGGGCTGGCGTGTTTGCTATAAAAGGCATTTTAATCTCAGGCTAAATTGTTTTAAGATATTCTTCGTACTGCTCTGCGTTCATAAGATGTTTCGTGTCCGGTGCCGAAACTTTCAGTTTGAAAATCCAGCCCGTCTTATAGCAGTCCTCGTTGACAAGTTCAGGCTTTGCCGAAAGTTCGTCATTAACTTCCGCAACCTGCCCGGCAAGCGGACTGTAAATATCGCTCGCAGCCTTGGAGCTTTCCACCGCCGCCGCGACATCGTGCACATTTAATTGTTTGCCCGCAGCCGGCAGTTCGACAAACGTAATCTCGCCAAGCGACTGCTGAGCATAATCGGCTATGCCGACCGTTGCTGTATCGCCTTTAATATCCGCCCATTCGTGGTCTTTCGTATAAAGTAAATTTTCCGGTACCATACTCGACTCCATTCTAAAATTTTTCGAATCTTTCGACTGCCTGTCCTTTAATATCGGCTGTTAATTTGTCGCCGAGTGTTATTTTTTCTTTTCTTCCCTGCTGAATATGCCCTGCGTTTCTGGCAAGGTAATAAACCCCGACCTCTTTGCCAACGATATTATATTCTTTTTTAATCAGGGCAAGTGCGATTTGTTTATCGCCCGCCCCTGCACAGCTCAAAACCTGTCCGATGCAAATCCCGTCGCTGTTCAATATCCCGTCCAATTGCCTGATGGGCCTTACGCCTTTGCCGCCGTCGAATTTCAGTCTGGCAACTTCCGTATCGAATTCTGCTTTTTTCGCAATCGCATCTTTGCCGATAAATTTTTCTTTCTGCAGTTTTACCGCCCAGCCGTAGCCCGCCTGGAAAGGCGAAACATTAAAATCTCCCGCAAGTTCGTGCCCATACAAAGGCAGTCCCGCTTCGATTCGCAAGCTGTCCCTCGAACCAAGACCGCAGGGAACGATGCCGAGACTTTTTCCTTTTTCGAGAATTAAATCCCAAAGCTGCCCCGCCTTTGACGGCTCAACAAAAATCTCGAAGCTGACTTTTGCGCCGGTATATCCGGTCGATGCGATAATGACATCAAGGTCTTTATATTTCGCCCTGATGAACGACAAGGATTTCATCCCGTC
>PGYD01000092.1 GCA_002839495.1 Planctomycetes bacterium HGW-Planctomycetes-1 | reverse complement strand
AACACTGAAGCTCTATCTGTTAAAAGGCTTTTTTGCCTTAAAATTCATACTCACGCTGCAAATCAATGGTCGCAATTCAAATTCATCTCCGATTGCCTCCGGCCTCCGCTAAAAATCATTCATTTTGCAGAAGTCTTTAAGACGTCAAATGTTTTTTGTCTTTCAAACGGTATTTTTCTTATGTTAAATTCAATAGCAAGAGCTTCTTCGTATACATTTTCCCAAAAACCTGTCCCAAGAATACTATGAACTTCCATAGCAGCGCCAATAATTTTCCCAGTCAAATCGCTGTGAACAAGTTTATCTTTGGTTGCATTCATATTTTAAAAAATCCGCGTCATCTGCGTAATCCGCGGTTTATTCTGTGTCCTTATATACTCCTAACGGGAAGTAGCTGAGCATTTGTTCTTCGATAAACTGAACAGCTTCTGTCGGCGGAAGTTTCCACCCGACCGGACACATCGAAAGTATCTCGACTAATGAAAAACCGATACCGTTGAGCTGGTTTTGGAAAACTTTTCTGATTGCCGCCTTTGTTTTGTTTATATTTCTGACCGAATTTACGCTCGTTCTTTCGAGATATTTTGTTTCTTCGAGCGTCGCCAGCAGTTCGCAGACTCTAATCGGTTTTCCCATCCCTTTAATCGTTCTGCCGGACGGACTTGTGGTGGTCTTTTGTCCGATAAGCGTCGTCGGCGCCATTTGACCGCCGGTCATTCCGTAAGTGGCGTTATTGACGAATATGACGGACATATTTTCGCCTCGATTCGCCGCGTGTATAATTTCCGCTGTGCCGATAGCCGCCAAATCTCCGTCGCCCTGATAAATCAAAATGAATTTATCCGGATGAACCCGCTTAATAGCCGTGCCGACCGCCGGTGCCCTGCCGTGTGCGCATTCGACAACGTCGCAGAACATATAATCGTAAATCACAACCGCGCATCCTACCGGTGCGGTCAGAATCATTCTTTCTCTTATACCCAGCTCATCGACGACCTCGCCGATGAGCCGCAGTATGATTCCGTGCCCGCATCCCGGACAGTATTTCGTCGAGTCCGTCGTAATCGATTTAGGCTGTGCTTTAATTATATTCATCCCGCACCTTCTCTATATTCAGTCTTATCCAAGACTTTCATAATTGTATTATCACCGCATCTTCTCGAAAGAAGTTTTTGAAAAACGAATTGTTTAGAAGGTGCGGGATTCATTTTTTAGTTATCTCGCTGATTTTTTCATAAACTCCGTCCGGCGTGGGATTCCATCCGCCGCCCATACCGTAGAACAGGATGTCCTTTTTAGGCACAACGTCCATAAGCGACAGCAGCACATCTTCGAGCATCTGCCCCATACTCATTTCGATAACGAGGAATTTAACGCCTTTGTTTTTCCTCGCTATTTCGACAAGTTCGACATCCGGCCAAGGCCAAAGCGTTTTGGGCCGAAACAGGCCGACCTTTACGCCGTTGCTGTTATGTTGTTTAATCGCGGATTTTGCGATTCGGCTGGTAGCGCCATAGGCCACAACGACAATCTCAGCATCGTCGCAGTTGTATGTTTCGCTCCATCGCAGTTCCGAATGGATTTTTTTGTATCTCTCTTCGAGTTTCCTGTTGTGCATTTCAAGACCGTTTGGCGGATTCAGATACAGCGTCCTGACGACATTCGGTTTTCTTCCCGCGCATCCGGTAAGCGCCCAGTTTTTGGGCGGAAATTTCTCAAATATCGGCTTATAGGGATGCATATCGAACGGCTCGACAAGCTGGCCGATAATGCCGTCGCTCTGGATAATCACCGGCACTCGATAGTAATCGGCAAGGTCGAAGGCGTTCATAACCATATCGTAGCATTCCTGTACGCAGTTCGGCGTAAGTACGATACATCTGTAATCGCCGTGTCCGCCGCCGCGTGTGGACTGAAAATAATCTCCCTGTGCCGCCTCGATATTGCCGAGCCCCGGCCCGCCCCGAACGACATTGATAATTACGCACGGCAACTCGCCCCCGGCTATGTAGCTTATGCCCTCCTGTTTGAGACTTATTCCGGGCGAAGACGATGAAGTCATAACCCTCACCCCGGCGGCCGAGGCGCCGAATACCATATTTATCGCCGCCACTTCGCTTTCCGCCTGAAGGAAAATCAGGTTTTCTTCTTCCATTCTTTTGGCCAGATACTCAGGCGTTTCAGTCTGCGGAGTTATCGGGTATGCGAAATAGCAGAGGCAGCCCGCCTTGATGGCGGCTTCGCCGACGGCCTCGTTGCCTTTCATCAATACTCGTTTGGTGTCCGAACCTGTATTATTATTTTCAGCCATTTATTTATCGCCCAGACCCTGTGGTCTCGACTATCACAAAGCAGCAGTCGGGACAAATTATATAGCACGCCCCGCAGCCGTTGCACTTCTCGAAATCTATTTCGACGTAATTGTATCCTTTTTTATTGCTTGTGCCGCTTTTGTGTATCGCGCCTGTCGGACAGACGCCGATGCACAAATCGCACCCTTTGCATTTCTCAAGATTTACCTGTGCCTTTTTAGCCATATACTTGCTATTTTATATCTCTTTAAGAATCTTTTGTATATTATGCTTTAATTTAGGAAGGTCGTTTTCGACAACCGACCAAACAACTTCGGTATCTATTTCAAAATAACCGTGTACAAGTATATTTCTCATTCCTATTATTTTCGACCACGGCATCTCAGAATATTTTTCTTGTATTTCATCAGAAATATGAGCAACAGCTTCGCCGACAATAAAAAGATGATGAATTATCCAGTTTTGTACAAGTTCATCGGTATCAAACACTCTTTTGCTTTTTTGAGAATATTTCTCAATTCGTTCTATCGCCTCGATGACATCAAGCAGCCTTTCTCTATCGCTTCTCATAGTGCCATCGCTTCCTTTAAAACTGTCTCTCGTATTCGGGGACGAAGTCCCTGAGGGGTAACAACGTCAACTTTGCAACCCAGCAGTTCCTGAAGTTCCATCAGCAGCCCGCCCATATCCAAAAGGCTTCGGCCTTTCTCCATATCGACAAGGAAATCTATATCACTCGACTGGTCGAAATCGCCCCTTGCGGCAGAGCCGAAAACGCGAATATTTTTTGCGCCGTATCTCGCCGCCAACTCAAGAATCATACTTCTATTTGCCTTTAATGTCTCAGTCAAGTTCATAATATCATTAACTTACCACAACTATAGCTTGTTTGCAACAAAACTTAAATGCTTGTAAAAAAAAGCGTTATGGTGATTATTTGCGAAACAAACCGCCGGTTATACGCTCCTTTTCAGACCCAAATTAGAGGAAAACCCTCGATTGACTTCTATCGGCGTAATAATTACTCTTAAGAAGTCGATGAATAACTGTTTGCAAAAACAAAAAGGAGCTTTTTATGTTTGAACCGAAGCCGAAAATGCCGCACGAAGGCCACGAAATGCACCTGTGCTATCTGGCGAATTTAGGGTATCAGGCACAGGACACGGAAGATTACAAAAAACTTGTGCGGGGAGCACAATACATTTGCGAGGGCTGCGGAAGAGCTGCTGCCGACAAAATAAATCTCTGTCGGCCCAAAAAACTGTAAATCTGTTCTCAGCTTACCAAAAGTGTCTTTTAGCAAAAGCGTGTCCAGAACCGTTCTTGAGATATTTTTCGAAAGCTTCAGCTTTTCGGTCATTATTAAAACGAATAACTATGACCGTTTCCCAAGGTTTATATTTACTGGTGTACGGAGATCTACCAGCATTATGTTCTAATAAACGTTGATTAAAATTATTCGTTAGACCAATATAGCATTTATCGGGTTGAGATTTGCTTTTGAGGAAATAAACATATTTCATAGGAACTGGCCTCACATAAATTACAGTCCTACTTCGCCCCAAAGGGGCTACGAAGGACATTCTGCATAGCCCTTTGGGCGACGCAGAATGGAGATGAAGGGAATCGAACCCTCATTTCCGCGATGCGACCGCGGCGTGCTCCCGTTACACCACATCCCCGTAAAATCGTTTATCGTTCATCGGTTGCGATGCTCGCTGCGTATTACGGTTAGCGGTTGCGTTAAAACAACGTTTTACGATTGACGAAACCGATACGAGCCTCGCAACCTTTACCCGCCTCTGGCGGGGCAACCATTTTACGCAACCTTGTATTTAAAACTTCCATCCTTCGAAGCTGACGATTTTTTTCATATTTTCTCTCGGCCTGTGCGTTTCCGTATCAGCCGGGTATCCGACAGGCATAAGTTCGATAATCTCGGCTTTGTCCGGAATATCGAGAATTTTGCGAACCTTTTCCGGATAGAACGAGCCAATCCAGCAGGTAGCCAGTCCTTCAGCCGTTGCCGCCAGTGCGATATGCTCCATCGCGATGCCCAAATCTATCGGCGCGATTTTCTGTCCGCACCGCATAGTATGTTCGACATTACTGCAGCCGACTATTATCGCCGGTGCTGTCGCGATAAACATCTGTTCGTTCGCGGCAACCGCGAGCTCTTTGCGCTTCTGCTCATTGGTTACAACAACGAATCGCCAGTCCTGCAAATTCTTCGCCGACGGCGCAAGCCTTGCCGCTTCGAGAATCCTGTCGAGCTTATCGGCCTCAATCGGCTTTGCCGCATAGCTTCGGCACGAATATCGCTTCCTTATCGCTTCGTATAAATCCATAGTGCATCTATTATAACCGGTCTGTTTCTATCGTCAAGCAGATTGACCGATTCCGCTTGTTTGCGGCCGGCTTATCAGCCAGAAAACAAATCCCACAGCAGCGCCCCCCAAATGCGCCATTGCGGATACGTTGCTTAATCCTTCCTTTTGTAAATATGCGCCAAAAAATTGCATAAGTATCCATAACAAAAACATAACTATAACAGGCACTCGAAGCCAGTGAAAGTAAACTAAAAACCCTACACGATTATGCGGAAATCTTAACGCATAATAGGTAATTATTCCTGAAATTCCTCCGCTTGCCCCGATACAGGGAATTGCAGAATTCGGGTCGCCGATAATGTGTAAAATATCGCCGACTATCATAGCCAGAAATATCAGCAGCAAATATCGTCCCTTTCCGAGAAAATCTTCCACGTTATCGCCGAAAACAAACAGAAAGTAAAGATTGCCGAGAAGATGAAATACATCACCGTGCAGAAAAAACGAGCTTATAAATGTCAGGCCGTAGTGCCGGTCAAATTCCGCCGGAATCAGTCCCCAATTATTGACAAGTTCCTTTAAATTAAAAAAAGCTGCAATACTTACCGCAGCAACCAACGCCGACAAAACCCACGTTATAATCGGTTTTCGGCTGATTCCTGTTTCGTCATATTCGACCGGAAAACCAAGAAATGCCAGCAAAAGTTCACCATAGTTGTCCGGACCATCCGTGTCGGATAAACGCAAATCCGCTGCCTGCTGTCTCTGTTTATATAACTCCAGCTTTGACAGTGCCAGCAATTCACGGGCCTTTGGCGAAAGGTTTTCTTCCTCTTCCTCGACGGGAATCTTTGGCAATGTCTGATATTCATTGGTATCAAACCAGACCAAACGGCACGTCGGGCATACATCTAAATAGACAGTCTCGTCTGCGTTTACTATGGGAATTTCTCTCATCAGGCGTTCACAGGATGGGCATTTTCTTTTCTGCTTAAAATCTTCAGATAACGCCCTTTGCCATAACTTGTTTACAACAGATCTGGAAATTACCTTGCGGATAATTTCAACTGTCCCCGCTCTCCCGTGGCAGCGAGGACAATCCCAAAAGACTCCGAACTTGCTTCGTGCCCTGATTAAAACTGCCTGACATTTTGGACAAGTAAACATTTATCATCCTGATTTAGCAAAAATCGAGTTTACTGAAACCAAAGTTATCTTATCCTTGATTTCATCAATTGGATTATCCGTCTCTATCGTTATGCTCCTGGGCTTATCGCTTAACAAATCGAAATAATTATCGCTTAAATCCGCATCGAAATCGCAGTCTATACAAAGGTCTTTAACCATATTTTTGCTCTGCAGCACAATTTCCCATTTGAGCTCATCGAGCCTCTTTGTTTTCACCTCGACATCGCCGGCCGGAAAATCGAAATACTTATCAGGCACAAAAAAGAAACTGTTTTCGGCGATTACATCATCGCCGTTTTCAAGCAGAATATGAATAAAGGAATTCTGCGGATTTTTAGGTGCCGTAAAAGACTGCGGCAGCAAAATCTTGGCGACATCGCCCGGCCCAACAGACACCGGCCTTTTGAATTCATCAATTATCTCAAAATTCACACCGACAACTCGGCACAAAAGCAGCCCCGTCATCGGCAAAACAGAATGATTGACAACCGAAGCGGTTATAGATTCGATACTTTTTTTCTGCGGCCGTTCCTGCTGATATTGAGCCGACGCCGAAACAACAACAGGCGCATAAAATCTTCGGGCGTAATAATAAAGCGCCTTTTTTCTTCCGCCGTAATCGATGCACGACCAGCTCATAGACGGACAGCAGTCGTTAAA
>PGYD01000091.1 GCA_002839495.1 Planctomycetes bacterium HGW-Planctomycetes-1 | reverse complement strand
TATCCCGGCGGCGGGGCACAGCTTAAATATACGATGGCGTATTATCATTTGCCGTCGGGCCAGCGTGTAAATGACCGTCATTCTGCGGAAAAGCTGGGCAAGAAAGACTGGGGCATAATGCCCGATATAAAGATAGAATTGAGCCGGGACGAGATTAAAAAGAGACTTGATACGGAGCGTGATAATGATATTTTAGCGGCGGCGAATCACGATAAGAATAAGCAAAAGCTGATAAGACATAACCTTGCCGAGACGCTGGACGCCGATAAGCAGCTTGCGGTCGGGATACTTGTCGCAAAGACGAAAATAATTGAGTTGGGACTTAAATAATGGCTAATGCGGAAGATGTAAATAAACTCGAACAGCAGCGAAGAGAAAAACTCGAACGGATAAAACAGCTCGGCGTTGACCCGTACGGCGGACGATTCGATAACGCTGAATCGGCGCAGTCGGTCAGGGCAAGGTTCGATGAAAAGGCCGAGGGGCAAAGAGCGATATGCGCGGGCAGGATAGTTCTGCTCCGCGATATCGGCAAACTGATATTTATAACTCTGCGCGACAGCAGCGGTACGATTCAGCTCGGACTGAGCAAGAAACTTCTCGAAGGTCAGTGGGAACTTATAAAGCTGATTGAGCTCGGCGATACAATCGGAGCCGAGGGACAACTCGGACTTACGAAGACGGGCGAGCTGACGATATGGGTCGAGAAGATTACGCTGCTTTGCAAATCGCTTTTGCAGCCGCCGGAGAAATTTCACGGCCTTGCGGATACAGAGTTGAGATACCGTCAAAGATACGTTGACCTTTGGGCAAATCCGGAAGTGATGGAGAGGTTCAAAAAACGGCTTGCGATAATGTCAACGATTAGAAGTTTTCTGCAGGAAAGGGGATTTTACGAAGTCGAGACGCCGATGATGCAGACGATAGCGGGCGGTGCGGCGGCGAAACCGTTTATTACACATCATAACGCGCTGGATATAGATTTATATCTGAGGATTGCGCCGGAATTGTTTTTGAAAAGACTGCTTGTCGGCGGAATGGAAAAGGTTTTCGAGGTGAACCGCAATTTCCGCAATGAGGGGCTGAGCCCGCGGCATAATCCTGAATTTACGATGATGGAAATTTATCAGGCTTACGCGGATTATAATATAATGATGGAACTTACCGAGTCGCTGATAGGCGAGCTGGTAGAAAAGCACTGCGAAAGCTCAAAAATTCAGTTTGGCGAGTGCGAGGTTGATTTTTCAAGGCCGTGGAAAATGACTCCTTATTCGGAACTTTTTAATAAGTATTGCGGATGCGATATCGGCGATATTGCGGCGGTTCGCAAAAATGCAAAGGCCGCAGGTATCGAAGAAGCGAAGATGGACGATGAGGTTGTTATAAATAAACTTTTCGAGGAAAAGGTCGAATCGAATCTTGTCAATCCGACTTTTGTAATTGATTATCCGGGCAGGCTGTGTCCGCTGACAAAGCGGAGCAAAGCGAATCCGGAATTGGCCGAGCGGTTCGAGCTTTATATAGGAACGATAGAAATTGCCAACGCTTATACAGAGCTTAACGACCCGCAGGTGCAGTATGAGAATTTTACGTCGCAGGTAAAAGGCGCAGGCGAAGACGAAAATACATTCCGCAGTCTCGATGAGGATTTTATAAACGCGCTTAAGTACGGAATGCCTCCTGCGGGCGGATTGGGTATCGGTATCGACAGGCTTATTATGCTGCTTACCGGCACAACAAATATAAGGGATGTAATCCTGTTTCCGTTATTGAAGCCGGAAGCAAAGAAGTAAAGAAGTAAGGAAATAAAGAAGTAAGGAAAAACGTTCATTACTTTCTTATTTGCTTATAGGGATTTAAATAATGATAAAATTTTTCCTCGCATTTCGGTATTTGAGAAAGAGGAAGATTGTTTTTCTGAGCATCGCGGCAGTGGCGCTTTCGACGGCGCTGCTTGTTACGGTGGCAAGTCTTTTTACGGCGTTCATCGGGGCAATCGAACTGAGCGCATCGGAATACCTCGGCGATATCGTTCTTGAACCTCCGTCAAGATTTTCGAGCTACGATGTTCTGATTGAAAAACTGGGAGAGACGGCACAAATCGACTCTGCGACGCCGATACTTTCCACGAGCGGGCTTGTGCATCTTGGGCCGGGGAACGTCAAAGCGGTTAATATATGGGGCATCGAGCCGGCGAGCCGGAGCCAAGTTACGAATTTCAAGAGCAGTCTGCTGAGACAGAAATCATCGGATTCAGAGCCGCGATTCGAATACGGCGAAAGTAAGGATATACCGATTTTCATAGGTATTGCGGTTATCTCGGAGCCTGATGTGAAAACAGACCGGTACGATTTTGCCGCAGCCGAGGGTTTAGTCGGGCAAAAGGCTGTGATAACAATCGGTACGACCGAGGGGGAAAGCGATGAGCCGATGAGCCTTGCACGGGCCCGCTCGGCAGGGCTGGTTATTTCCGATATAGTTTTTACGGCGGCGTACGACATCGACAAGAAATTTGTTTTTATGCCGATAGAGGATTTGGCCTCTCTTATGTTCGGCTCAAATAAACAAAATAAAACGGCGGATGTGATTCATATTAAATGCGCCGACGGAGTAAATCCGAAACAGACAATCGAAACGGTTCGGCAGATATGGCTGCAGTTCGCATCGGAGCAGCTTGATTGGCCGCCGGTTATCGCGGCTCAGGCCCAAATTGTTACGGCGGTTGAAAAGCAGGCGCAATACACGGCGGAACTTCGCAAACAGATGGGAGTTTTGCTCGTAGTGTTCGGGATTATAAGCGCGGGCATCGTGGTTCTGATATTCTGTATTTTTTATATGATAGTTAAGGCTAAACAAAAAGACCTTGCGATAATAAAATCCATAGGCGGCTCAGCAGGGGACGTAACTTCCATATTTTTGCTGTTCGGCTCTTTGGTCGGGCTTGTCGGGGCATCGGCAGGAGTGCTTATCGGTTTTATTATCACCTCTAATGTGAATATTGTCGAGCAGTTTGTAAGCAGACTGTTCGGGCTGAAACTCTGGAGCAGCAGCGTTTATATGTTTACGAAGATTCCGAACCATTTCGACTGGTTCTGGGCGATATGCTTTTTTATCGCGGCGGTGGCGGCATCGGTTCTGGGTGCCTTTTTGCCTTCTATAATCGCGGCAAAGACGTCGCCTGTAAAACTTCTAAGGTACGAATAAATGTACGATGTAATATTACCTTTTAAATTGTTCAAGAGCAGCAGGCTGACAATACTTGCGGTGCTGGCGGTGGCGGTGAGCGTTTTTATTGTGATTGTTGTGATGACGGTGATGAACGGCCTGACTGTGGATTTTATAGATAAAAATCACGCGTTCTTTTCCGATTGTATCGTTTCGACGGATTCGCTGGTCGGGTTCGGCCATTATGACGAATTTATAACGACTTTACAGTCAAGTGATTTCGTCGAAAGCGTCTCGCCGGTGATAAACACGTTCGGTTTGGTGAAATCGGAGTCTTCCGGCAGAAATGCTGCGCTTAGTCTTATGGGGATTGTTCCGGAAACTCATATAGAGACGACGGAATTTGGGCAGAGTTTGTATTATCAAAGGGGAAATCCGTTGCTTGCTTTTTCGCCATCTTATAATACTCAACTGCCGGGCTGTGTGATAGGCGTTGACCTTCTCGTCGAGCGCGACCAATGGGGTAATTATATGCAATGGCCTTATCTGCCGCGATGGTCTTACGGGATTACCTGTTTTCCGCTGACGCCGAAAGGGACGCTTGTCAAGACGGGCATTTCGGTCTCGGCCAATACGAATACATTTTATTACAGCGATAATTCAAATTCGGGTCTTGCCAAAATCGACAGCACGATGGTTTATCTGCCATTCGAGCAATTGCAGTCTTTGACGGGAATGGATATCGGGCAAAAGAGAACCAGCGCGATATTTATAAAATTTAAAAAGGGTTTTAATACCGACAAATCTGTAGAAAAAACGACTGCTTTATGGGAAGAATTTATCGAACAAAAATCGGACTCGGAAGTTTCGGGCCTTTTTAAGACTGTAAACGTACAGGATTTCAGGAGTTACCGCAGGGAGACGATAGCGCCGATGGAAAAGGAAAGGGCGATGCTGCTGATGCTTTTTCTGCTTGTCGGGCTGATTACTGTCTTTATTATTTTCGTTGTTTTTTATATGATTGTCGGGGCCAAGAACAAAGACATCGGCATCCTGAAAAGCGTCGGCGCCTCCGGGTTCGGCATTATGCGGGTCTTTCTGCGATACGCGGTATTAATCGGTCTTGTCGGCGCGGTTGTCGGGATTTCCTGTGCACTGATATTTTTAGATAATATTAACAGTCTTGAAAACTGGCTGTACGATAAGTTCGGTTTTCAGATGTGGAACCGCGAGATTTACGCGATAGGCGAGATACCGAACCGGCCGGGCGTCGCTTTGCCGATTCAAACGGCGGCGGCGGCAATAGCGGCCTGTTTGCTCGGAGCGATGCTGCCGACGATGAGGGCCGCGAGGCAAAACTGTGTAGATGTTCTGCGGGTGAACCAAATATGACAGAAAACAATAATATATTGACTTGTAAAGGGATTTTTAAATCTTATCCGATGGGTGCCACCCGTCTTGATGTTCTCAAGGGCATAGACCTCAATGTCGGCATAGGCGAATTCGTGGCCGTTAAGGGCGCTTCTGGCAGCGGGAAAAGCACGCTTTTGCATATATTAGGCGCGCTGGATAAGCCCGATAAAGGCGATGTTTTTTTCGAAGGGAAAAAGATTTCGGCCTTTAGCGGCAAAAAAATCAACGAATTTCGGAATAAAAAAATAGGTTTTGTATTTCAGTTTTACCATTTACTTGACGAATTAACAGTGCTGCAGAATGTTCTTCTTGCCCCGATGGTTCGGGCCGGCGCGATAGGCTGGCTGGTCGGTTCGGCAAAGGCGAAAAAGAACGCTTTGCAGCTTTTGGGAGAACTCGGTCTTTCCGAAAGAGTCGAGCATCGGCCTTATCAGCTTTCGGGCGGCGAACGGCAAAGGGTCGCAATCGCCAGGGCGATGGTAAACGAGCCGGACGTGATACTGGCCGATGAGCCGACGGGAAACCTTGACTCCGAGACGGGAAATGGTATTCTAAATATCTTTGAAAAACTGCATAGCGCCGGCCAAACGATAGTAATGGTTACTCACGATGACCGGATAGCGGAAAAAGCCTCGCGGGTAATCAGGCTTGCCGACGGCAGAATCAGTGCGAATTGAAGATTGAAAATTGAATATTGAAAAATTAAAAAAGTAATGGGGCAAGGGTAAAGTAGTGAGTTAGGTTGTGAGGTAAAGTAGTGAGTAATCTTGTTGCCAACAACCCAAAACTTAACATACTTCCCAACCTAAATCCACACTACTATTTACAACAATGTTCGATCTTAAATTTTCAATTTTAAATTTTAATTACGGAGTTTTTATGGCTTTAAAAATCTGGATGAACGACAGGCTCGTAGATGAAAAAGATGCCAAGGTGAGTGTTTTCGACCACGGTCTTCTTTACGGAGACGGTGTTTTCGAGGGTATTCGCGTTTACAGCTCGAAGATATTCGAGCTTGACGCTCATCTTAAAAGGCTCTACGAGTCGGCGAAGGTAATCCGGCTTGATATCGGTATGACAGTTGCGAAGCTTGCCGAGGCGGTCGCTCAGACTGTCAAGGCGAATAATATCGTTGACGGTTATATCCGTCTTATTGTTACAAGAGGCGTCGGATGTCTCGGCATCAATCCGTTTGTCTGCGAAAAAGCGCAGATAATTATTATCGCCGACAGTATTCAGCTTTATCCTGAAGAGCTGTACGAAAAAGGCATGAGAGTTATCAGCGCCTGCACTATGCGTATGCATCCTCTTTCGCTGCCGCCGCAGGTAAAGAGTCTGAACTACCTGAACAACATTCTTGCCAAGATTGAGGCCATCGACGCGGGCGTTCCCGAAGCGATAATGTATAATCATTTGGGCTACGTTGCCGAGGCGTCGGGCGATAATGTTTTTATGGTTAAGAACGGCATTCTTTATTCTCCGCCGATACAGGCAGGCTCTCTCGAAGGTGTTACGAGGGCGGTTGTTATGCGTCTTGCGGCAAAGGAAAAAATCGAGGTAATTGAGCAGAACCTGACACGGTTCGACCTTTATGTCGCAGACGAGCTTTTCCTTACCGGCACGGCGGCTGAGGTTATCGGCGTCGTTGAAATTGACGGCAGAGAGATTTCCGGCGGCAAACCCGGTAAAATCACGCATCTTCTGCGCAAAAAATTCTTCGATTACGCGAACGGCCGTTCGAAATAAGATGACAGTACACAATCCATCTTCCGCTTCTGATATGCTCATAGCCGATGAGCTTGTGCGGGTGCGGAAATTCCTGTCCGAAAAACTCGATTGTTCCGATGAGAGGCTTTCGGCGTTTATCGATTATCTCCAACACAGGCAGGGCAAGATGCTCCGCGCCTCTGTTGTGCTTTTGGGCGGCAGACTGTCCGGAGATATAACCGAACTGCATATCGAAGTCGCCGCGGTTGTGGAGATGATTCATGCCGCGACGCTGCTGCACGACGATGTGATAGACGACGGTCGTTCTCGAAGGGGG
>PGYD01000090.1 GCA_002839495.1 Planctomycetes bacterium HGW-Planctomycetes-1 | reverse complement strand
CCGTAAAAAGCCTGTTTCCTGCGGATTTTCACAACTTTTCAAAGAGCGATATACATAACCAATTATATCTATTCGACTTATAACGGGACAGTACTGATTATTATTGTATTGTTTGTCAAAATCTCTTTTTTGGTTTATAATTGCGGCTATATGCAAAATAACGCCGCTATAATCAGTATCGGCAATGAACTTTTGAACGGCCATACTGTGAACACAAACAGCAATTGGCTTTGCGGCAGACTGCTTACCGTATCTATCCCCGTAATTTACAACTGCGATATAGGTGATGATATAGAGGAGATAAAAAACGCCATCGAATACGCATCCGCCAAAGCGGATATTATTTTAATCACCGGCGGGCTGGGCCCGACGGACGATGATTTGACAAGAAACGGAATAGCGGAATTTTTAAATGTCGAACTTGAGTACCACCCTGAAATTGAGGAGAAAATAAAAAAGTTTTTCGCGGCCAGAAACTATCTGATGCCTGAAAAGAACAAAGTTCAGGCGTATCTTCCCGCCGGCACAATTGAAATCGAAAATAATCTCGGCACCGCCCCGGGAATCTTTTACAAAAGCGGTAAAAAAATCATCGCGGCAATGCCGGGCGTTCCTTTTGAGATGAAGCAGATGTTCGATGGAATAATTTTACCGAAGCTTAAGGAAATTTCCGACGGTGATTTTTTAGTAGTAAGAAAAATCAGGTGTATCGGCGCCGGAGAATCCACGATTGCTGAGATGCTCGGCGATTTAATGAATCGCGACAGAAATCCGCTGATAAATTGTACCGTTGATTATGGAATTATTACGCTGCACATCGTCGCCAAAGCAAAGGACAAAAAAACCGCTGAGACAATGGCCCAAAAAGATGTCGATAAACTTCGCGGCATTCTCGGAAATCTTATCTATGGTTTTGATGAACAAACGCTTGCCGAAGTTGTGGGGCAGAAACTTTTAGGGGGGAAAAAGACCCTTGCTCTGGCCGAGTCCTGCACGGGCGGGCTTATTGCCAAAATGATTACCGATGTTGCCGGTTCGAGCCGATATTTTACTTATGGCTGGGTTACTTACAGCAACGAGGCGAAAATCTCGGAACTTGGCGTCGAAAAATCGTTAATCGAGCAATTCGGCGCCGTCAGCGGCGAAGTTTCGCAGGCGATGGCCGCCGGGGCGAGGAAAAAGGCCGGTTCGGATTATGCAATCGCTGTAACGGGAATCGCCGGCCCCGATGGCGGAAGTTTATCCCGTACCTTTTGTACCGGGCAGGATACAAAAGATAGTCATTTTAATAAGGACATATCCAAAGAATCTTTACGGCAGGATGATATGTTACAAAAGGTGCGGGACGAAAAAAAACCTGTCGGTTTGGTCTATATTTCCATAGCCGATGAAAAAGGGGTCGATACAGAGCAATTTTTATTCGGGCACAGAAACAGAGATTTTATCAGACTAAGAACTTGCCAAAACGCACTTAATTTACTCAGATTGAAATTGGGCGATTGAACAATTTTGCCGATAATGGTATAGTTATGGTAATTATGACTGTTGGAGTGTATCTATAGATTTATGGCTAAAAACCGGAGAAAATTAGGCGAGATTCTCTACAAAAGCCAACTGATTGGCAAAGAGGCCCTTATTGATGCTATAAAGACCAGTCAGCAGAACAATAAACGGCTTGGTGAGACACTGATTGAGCTGGGACTGGTCTCGGAAGATAACATCTGCAAGGCGATTGCCCATCAGTTCGGCCTTCCCTATGTGGACCTCGACAAGCACTCGATTCCGCAGGAAACGATGAAGCTCGTACCCGAGGAAATCGTTCAGAAATACAATGTACTTCCGCTGGGCAAGGAAAACGGCAGGCTGAAATTGCTTATCAGCGACCCGCTCGATTTGGATATGCTCGACACGCTGCGTTTCAGGCTCAGCAGCGAACTGGATTGTTCCATCGCCAGTCCGACAAAGATTCGCGCCTTTATAAATCGCAGTCTCGACCACGTAAGAACAAGTATTGACGCTACTGCTGCCGAACTGGCGGAAGAAGGCCACAGTCTTGAAGAAGAAATCAGAAGGGCTGAAGAGGCTGAAGAGGATGATGAAGGGCCGGTTATCCGTCTGGTAAATATGATTATCGACGAAGCGTTCCGTATGAGGGCAAGCGATATTCATATTGAGCCGATGACCGACCGTGTAAGGGTTCGCTATCGTGTTGACGGCGTTTGCAGCCAGAGAGATAATATTCCAAAACATATGCAGGCCTCGGTGCTTGCTCGTTTGAAAATCCTGTCCGGTATGGATATTACCGAAAGAAGGCTTCCGCAGGACGGAAGAATTCAGAGGGAAATCGACGGCAAAAAAATAGACTTCCGTGTTTCGGCCCTTCCGGGCTATCACGGCGAAAGTACTGTGCTTCGTATTTTGTCTCCGGAATCTATTAATATCGGTATTCAGGCGCTGGGCCTCGGCGATGAGGACCATCAGAAATTTTTGAAAATCATCAAAAGGCCGAACGGTATATTCCTCGTTACAGGCCCCACAGGAAGCGGTAAAAGTACGACGCTTTATTCGGCTCTTAAGGAGCTTAACAAGCCGGACAAGAAAATCATTACCGCCGAAGACCCGGTCGAATATAACGTGGCGGGCATTAACCAGTGTCAGGTAAAAGAGGAAATTGGACTGACTTTTGCCAGAATCCTAAGGTCTATGCTTCGTCAGGCTCCGAACGTGATTCTCGTCGGTGAAATTCGTGACGGCGAAGTTGCCGATATCGCTATCCAGGCGGCACTTACAGGCCACCTTGTTTTCAGCACGCTGCATACAAATGACGCTTCCAGTGCGATTACGCGTTTGATTGATATGGGCGTAAAACCTTTCCTTGTCGCAAGCTCGATTCAGGCCATTATGGCACAGCGTCTTGTCAGAAGGGTTTGTCCCGCCTGTAAAATTGTCGATGAACATCCCGACCCGCATTATCTGCGGTTGCTCAATATCAGTCCGGACGATTTAAAAAATCATCCGGTATATAAAGGCACAGGATGCAATAAATGCAATAATTTCGGTTATAGAGGCAGGCAGGGTATTTTCGAAATACTCGAAATGAATACCGAACTGAGGGAGCTTGCCTTTGCAAGGGCTCCCGCGACGGAGCTTCGCAAGGCGGCAAAGGCCGGCGGTATGAGAACGCTGCTCGAAGACGGCAGAGAAAAAGTATTCAAGGGAATAACTACGCCCGAAGAGGTCTCGAAACACTCACAGGCGGAAGGTCTTGTTTTGGATTGATTTTGAATAGGATATTGAAATGGCTACTGTACATATAGACAGGCTTCTTGATGCGTGTATAAAAATGGGCGCTTCTGACCTGCACCTTACGGTCGGCAGGCCGCCGGTTTTAAGAATAAACGGCAGGTTGAGGTCGCTCGAAACAAAGGTACTCGAACCAGAAGACACAAACGCCCTTATGAAGAGTATCACGCCGGAAAAGAACCAGCAGGAACTTCAGGAAATGGGAGGTACTGACTTCGGTTTTGCATTCGGAGACAAAGGACGGTTTAGAACAGCAATTTTCAAACAAAAAGGAAATGTAACTCTTGTATTGCGACTAATACCGTCTCAATTGCTGACTTTTGCGCAAATCGGCCTTCCGAAGATTTGTGCTGCGCTTTGCCGAAGGCCGAGAGGTCTGTTTCTTGTTACAGGCCCGACCGGCTGCGGTAAAACCACGACACTTGCGAGTATGATTAACTATATCAATGAAACCCTTGACCATCATATAGTTACGATTGAGCATCCTATCGAATATTATCATCCTCACAAAAAATCGATTATTAACCAGCGGGAAATAGGGGTTGACGTGCCGACGTTTTCCGAGGCATTAAGAAGGGTATTGAGGCAGGACCCCGACGTGATTCTCGTCGGTGAATTGCGAGACCTTGAAACAATGGAAAACGCTATCAGGGCGGCTGAAACCGGACACCTTGTGTTTAGTACAGTTCATACTACCGGCTGTCAGGGTACGATAAACCGTATTGTAAACGTTTTTCCGGTTGACCAGCAGGAGCAGATTCGCGTTCAGTTAAGCACAAACCTTATTGCGGTTTTAAGCCAGGCGTTATGTCCTTTAAAAAGCGGCAAGGGCAGAGTCGCAGCCTATGAGTTTATGGTCGTAACCCCGGCCATTGCCAACCTTATCCGTGAAAATAAAACCTACAGAATTGAGTCGAGTATCCAGACCGGAAAAAAGCTCGGTATGCAGCTTCTCGACGACCATTTGTGGGAACTTTACGAAGACAACAAAATAGCGCTTTCCGAGATGCTCGACAAGGCAAGACAGCCGAGCATGCTGCTCGAAAAAGCGGAAAAGAAGCTCGGCGGCAGAACAGAAGAATTCAGAAAAGAATTGGAGGACATCGGGCCTGTTATTGGTGGTTCCGAGTAGTTTCTTTATCGGTCAAGTTGATATTAAGGGGAAAAGGATTTGCCGCATCTTTAATTTTGCGGATTCACCCTATTCTGTTAAAATACATATCAGGACGGTAGTTATATCCCAAATTATCATAATTGGGGCGTTTTTTATAATTGTTCGGAGTTAAAATATATATAAATAAAAGACCTGTTTTTATTTAATTATCTTAAATACCAGATGTCGTGTCCATAATTTTATTGATTTAAGGGTTTTATGGACGTATACTGTTATTGGAAGGGCGAAAAAGATTTTGCCCAAGAAAGGCGAATTGGAGGTCTGATATGGCCAAAGACATTCCAGTTGAACAATTGCGGGGAAGAACGTTAGGACGAATCCTTGTTAAAATGGGGATTTTAACGAGAGATAAAGTTCATCAATGTTTAGCTATCCAGAAGAAAAAAGGCGGAGGAGTTCTGCTCGGACAGGTGGCACTCGAATTAGGATTGATAGATGATAAGCAGTTGAGAAAAGCACTGGCCGCCCAGAGGGGAATGGAATTTGTGGACCTCGCAGGAATAGAAATAGCAAAGAACATCATCGAGCAGGTTCCCGCCCAAATGGCGAATGTGTACAGGGTAGTGCCTTTGGAATACAGCAAGACCAACAACATAATGACAGTTGCTATTGACAATCCTGACAATTTCAAGGCCACAGACGATTTAAACACCCTGATGGGTTATAAAATAAAAGCCAAAGTCGCCTCCCCTGTTGACCTCGACGAACTGCTCAAAAAATACTACTCCAAGGAAGAAGAGAGCATAAACGACCTGATAACCCAGCTCGAACAGGACGAGTTTTTGGATGAATTTCAGGGCAGAGACCAGAGTATCGACCTTAGCGAGCTTAAAGAGCTTGCCGAGTCGAACCCTGTCAAAAAGCTCCTGAACCTTGTGCTTTTGCAGGCCATAAAAGATAAGGCGGCGGACGTTCACTTCGAGCCTTTCGAGGATGAGTACAAGATGCGTTATCGAATCGACGGCGTGCTTTATGAGATGGTGCCGCCGCCGAAGCATATAGCCGTGGCCATCAGCTCGAGAATAAAGGTTATGGCAAATCTCGATATCGCCGAAAGGCGGCTCCCGCAGGACGGCAGAATTCCGCTTACGGTTCAGGGCAATCAGGTTGACCTGCGTGTAAGTATTTTGCCTACGATGTTCGGCGAAAGCGTCGTGCTT
Source organism: Planctomycetes bacterium HGW-Planctomycetes-1 (assembly GCA_002839495.1). Lineage (GTDB taxonomy): Bacteria > Planctomycetota > Phycisphaerae > Sedimentisphaerales > UBA12454 > UBA12454. Next base: position 1,012 of record PGYD01000090.1, on the reverse strand, counting down.
CGTATTCTCGACCGCTCGCAACTCGATTTGAAGCTCGAAAAGCTGGGCTTAAGTCAGGAAGATATGGATATGATTCGCATCCTGATAGAAAGGCCCAACGGGATTTTGATTGTTACAGGTCCGACAGGCTGCGGCAAAACGACGACTCTTTATTCGGCACTCAAAGAGCTTAATACAATCGACAGCAAGCTGATTACCACCGAAGACCCGGTTGAATACGATATCGACGGCATTATTCAGGTGCAGATGAAACCCGATATAGGTCTTACGTTTGCCAGTTGTCTTCGGTCTATATTGCGTCAGGACCCCGATGTGATAATGGTCGGTGAGATTCGCGACCTTGAGACGGCTGAAATCGCCGCTCAGGCATCGCTTACAGGCCACCTTGTGTTTACGACGCTTCACACAAACGATGCTCCGAGCGCAATCGCGAGACTTTTGGACCTCGGGCTTGAGCCGTTTTTGATTACGGCGACGCTCGAAGGCATAATTGCCCAGAGACTCGTAAGAAAGATATGTTTAAACTGCAAAGAGGAATATGAGCCGACGGAGGAACAGCTTTTAGAACTCGATTTGACGCCTGATATGGTGCAGGGCAAGAAATTTTATTACGGCCGGGGCTGCGACCAGTGCAACAACACGGGCTATAGAGGCCGGCTCGGCATATTCGAAATAATGACGTTTACCGACGAGATGCGCGAGCTTGTGATGAATCATGCCTCGACAAACGTTCTGCGAAACGCCGCCAAGAAGAACGGAATGATAACGCTTCGCGAAAAGGGACTTAAAGCAATATATGACGGCCTGACAACGATAGACGAAGTTGTCAAAGAAACGGTAATGGAAGAACAATAAAGATTTAAAATTGAAAATTTGGAAAATACATACATCAGATTTTTTCAAATATTAAATTTAAAATTGCTCTGTAGAAAACATTAATAATAATATGTAAAAAAGCTCTTTTTGAAAAGTAAATAAAGGATCATCAGGTCGTAGGTCAGCACTCGCAGAT
>PGYD01000089.1 GCA_002839495.1 Planctomycetes bacterium HGW-Planctomycetes-1 | reverse complement strand
CCTGACGAAATGGGCGTTTATCCGCTGCGGAAAAAGTTCGTGATGTTCGATAATCGGCCCGACTTTTTCGAGTTCGACCGCGTCCAAATCATCGACAAAAAATACCGCGTGGGGATTTCCCATCGAAACGCACGTCATAAGTATACGCTGACCGCCGACGTCTATTGCTGTTTCGATTACACTGTCTCCGTCAAGAGCTACCGGAATTTTCGCAGGTTCGAGAATCGGCCTGCCCATATTGACGCGGACCAGTTCTACTTTGTCTTTTCTGTCAATCTCAAGCCCGATGGTAAGAATACCCCTGCCGGTCTCGATTGTCATATTTGCGTTTTTGCCTTTTACGAGTTTATGCTCGTAAGCGTATTTTGCGACACACCGGATTCCGTTGCCGCACATTTGCGCTTCGGAACCGTCGGCGTTGAAAATTCTCATTTTTACGTCCGCCTTTTCGGACGGACATATCAAAATCAGACCATCTCCGCCGACGCCGCGGTGGCGGTCGCTTATAACAGGCGCGATTTTCTCCGGGCCGACCACTTTCTCCTCAAAGCAGTTGACAAAGATATAATCGTTGCCCAATCCGTGCATCTTCGTAAAACGCATATAATCTCTCAAAAATAGACAGAGTTTCAGTATATTAAAATACTATAACCGAAAGGAAAAATAAAGATTTTTCTGCAGCCCTAAATCCTCTGTTTTATTTCGAGGTAAACTCCTTTTTGCGGGTTTCCATCTGTGCCTTGAGCCTTGCGATAATTGACGAATGCATCTGCGAAACTCTCGATTCGGACAAATCGAGCGTCGCTCCGATTTCCTTCATCGTCATCTCTTCATAATAATAAAGAACGAGGATAAGCCTTTCAGCCCTGCTGAGGCCCTTGGTCAAAAGGCCTTTCAGGTCGCGCTTTTGGGCCTCTGTTATCGGGTCTTCGCTCTTTTTGTCCTCGATAACATCTATTTCGCAGATATCGTTGTCGCCGTTGAAATCAAGGCTGTTGCTCAACGAGACAAGACCGATTGCGCTTGCGTCCCTCTGGAGACGGTGAAAATCCTCCATATTAAGTTCGAGCTCGCCGGCAATTTCCTGCTCCGTCGGAGCCCTGCCGAGATGAGATTCGAGTGTTCTTGTGGCGTTTCCGAGCTGATGAGCCCTTGCCCTGACCAGACGCGGGACCCAGTCCATACTCCGCAATTCGTCAAGGATAGCACCTCTTACGCGCGGCGTACAATATGTGGCGAATTTTACCTCTCTTTTCGGGTCGAAAGCATCGATTGCGTCCGTCAGGCCGAAAATGCCTGCACTGATAAGGTCGTCAACCTCAACTTTGTCCGGCAGCTTGACATATATGCGTTCAGCGGTGTACTTGACCAGCGGCAGGTAATACTCCATCAGTTTATTACGCAGCTCTTCAGAGCGATGCTTAAAAAACTTTTTCCATACAGCATCGATATCGACTTGTTCCGCTGCTTTTTTTGTCGCCGCCATTGTAAAGTCTCCAAAAACACAATTAAGTTCATTCAAGGTGTATCATTTAAAACGGCATTTAAGGCTTTTTATATATCGGTCCTTTAAAAACCGCTTTTTACTTAGAAAAACCAGTTCACCACTTTCCTGAAAAATCCTTCTTCGGCAGAACACGACATCGGCACCCTGCTGATTCTGGCAGCGACGGACATAAGAACCTTCGTTGTCGGGCTTTTGGGACAGGCCAGCACAACAGGCTCTCTTTTCTGGACGGACAGTCTAACATTCTCGTCCTGAAGCATAACGCCCGCTATACTCAGTTTGACATTAAGAAACTGGGCGGCTGCCGAGGCGATTTGCCTGTAGATTTTTTTGCCCTGATTGACATCGTGAGCCATATTGACAAGCAGGCTTGTCCTGCCGTCGTATTTATTTATTGTCAGCACTTTCAAAAGTGTGTAAACGTCCGTTATCGCCGCCGGGTCGGGCGTGCCTATAAGAAGCGTATGGTCGGATGCCATACAGAACGCCAAAACGGTTTTGCCGATACCCGCCGAAGTATCGACAATTACGATATCGTAACTGTCGGCCAGATTGTCCAGCGCAGCGACGATTCTTTCCCTTGTGAAATCGGTCATCTGTGTCAGATATTCCATTCCCGAGAACCCGCAGTAAATATCGACGCCATCGCAGACCGGCTGGGATATTTCATCCAGTTTCTTCGCGCCTTTGATGAAATGAGACAGATTATATTTGCTGGAAATACCGAGAACTATATCGAGATTTGCCAGGCCGAAATCGGCATCGAGAATTGCCACCCTTTTTCCGGCCGCGGCAAGGCATATAGCAAGATTCGCGGCGACATTAGTTTTGCCTACCCCCCCTTTGCCGCTGGCAATAGTGATAATCTTCGCCTTCTGGCCGCTCTTTACGGCAAGTTCGGCCAATTCCTGAACGCTTCCCTGGTTCATTTATTCCTCCATATACGACTTATCTATGGATATATAAGTGCTTATTTTACAAACACTTACACTTTATTTTCGACTGAATCGCTTCTGACCGGCTCCTGTTGGCGGCAAAGTTTATGCTCCAACAGGGCACAGGCGGCTTTATTGTTTATCGAGTTCTCTTTTAAACGGTCTTGCTGGAGCTGAATGTACGCCCCAAAATCGCTTTCGAGCAGGCCGGCGGCGGCGGTATCAATTTGAGGCTCTAATCTGAAATCTCCGTCCGGCAAAAAGCTGACAGTCCTGCTGTCGCACAAAGCCAGCCTTTGGTTTCTCTGATGCTCGGTAAGCGCCGCTGAAATTACTTTCGCGAAATCTTCCGCATCGATATACCGCGGGACGAAATCTTCACAGCGGCAATTTTTGATGTTATCGGAAATCATGGTATGACGGATATGGGTAAACTGAATAATCTTGACAAGTATCTCATCTACATTGTCTTGTATCAGCGACGACAACTCCGTTTGCCATATCTCGTTAGTCAAGTCAGTATCCCTGTAATTTTTCGTCTGATAATTTCAGTTGCTGACGCTTGCCAGCAAATCTCTTATCTGACCTAATGTTTTTGTTTTTCTCAATTCAGCTATCTGCGAAAGTTTTTCGAAAACACTCGCGTCATATAATCGATGACCGCCGTCAGTCCAGGAAGATTCCTTTATGAGACCCATAATCGTATAGTTGTGAATGGTCTGGCGGGAATAAGGTGTGTAACGAACTATTTCACCGATTCGATATAATTTTTCCGGAGCAGTGAAACCCTTCTTTTCGCCCTTTTCCGAATCCGATTGATGAACCTCAAACATTGCCAAGCCTTTCAGATGCAGCACCGATTTTAAAGTCCTTTAACATCGATGTCCGCTCCGGGAAAAACAACTTTTACGTTTTATAAAATGTAAATCAGATTATCGGAACCGTCAACAACTTTTTTCAGATTTTTTTTATTTTTCGCGGGTAATTTTGAAGATGCCGAAAGATTTCTTATTCTTTAAACGGCCCAGATAGCATTTGCTTGAAAGGAGCGTTTTTATAACCATTTTTTTCGGACTTTAATGGCCGAGGTCGAAACCGGAGACTCTTGCCGGCTGCAGTCTCCTAATTATGACGGTAGAAAGCCGACAGCGGCTTCTCGCATAAAACGTTTGTTATGAGGGACTTATGAATAGCAACTCTGAAAAAAACGTTCTTGAGCCTAAAAAACAGGCCCATACAAAAAACATCGCAAGCGGTATAAGCATTCTTACCCCGCTTGTGCAGCAGTTAAATTGTCTCGATTTGCACGAGATTAGCGAAATCTGCGTCAACCAGCTTCCCAAGTTTGTCAATGCACGTTACGCCTCGCTGTACATACTCGACGAGGCAAGCGATATGCTGCACCTTGAAAACCATAACCACCCCTATCTGATTAACAATATAGTGTCGTTGAATCAGGCAAATTTATCGCCTATGATAAAGGCTGTCCGCAGCAAAGAGCGCATCGTCTCTGAAAACGCAGAACTTCTCAAGGCTCCGGGAAATCATAAAAAACCGGGCAATTACGGCTCTCCATCCTGTATTATCGCCCCGCTTGTCTGCCATAACAAAGTAGTCGGTGTTCTTAATCTGGCCGACAAATACAACGCTGCCAAATTTACCGATGAGGACATAGCCGCAGTCGAGCTGTTCCGCCATCTTGTCGGAGCGTCCATCAGAAATATAAAGCTTTTCGAAAAGACTCAAACACAGGCCAAAACTGACGGACTTACCGGCCTGATTAACCACAGGACGTTTTATGAAACACTCAAAAAAGAGTTCCGCAGATGCCAGCGATACGGCGGACAGATTGCGGTAATAATGGTCGATATAGACAATTTGAAAGCCATTAACGACACTTACGGCCATCGCGCCGGCGATGCGGCGATAAAAAACGTCAGCAGAAAAATCATCGCTTGTATTCGCAAAATCGATGTAGCCGCCCGATACGGCGGAGATGAATTCGCAATCATATTTCCGAACACTTCTATTTCCGAAGCGATTACCGCAGCAGAAAGAATGGTCAAAGAAGTTTCCCAGACACCTATGAACTGGCAGGGCCGAAAGGTTCGACTGTCGGTAAGCATCGGCGTAGGTCAATACGACGGCTATATGAGTCCGGATGACGCCGCCCGACACAGCGATGAGGCACTTTACGCGGCCAAACAGGCCGGCAAAAACACGGTTAGAGTGTTCGAACTGGCAAAAAGCTGCCAATAATCCATCTTTTGTGTCCTGTTTCAACATTCCTATCGACAAACCTCTTAATCGGGCTGTATAATGATTTCTATGCCCGAAAAAGGTAAAAATAACTCGCTTTTTTCCGAGATAGAAAAGGCCAAACTGCAATCCAACGCCCCGCTCGCGGCCAGGATGCGGCCGCTGAATCTCGACGAGTTCGCCGGCCAGAAAGATTTCATCGGTCACGGAAAACTTTTACGCAGAATGCTCGATGCAGGTTCGGTAAGCAGTCTGATATTTTTCGGTCCGCCGGGCACGGGCAAAACTTCGCTGGCGACGATAATCGCCAATATCACCAACGCGAAATTTCACTATTTAAGCGCCCCAGCCGCGACCGTAGCGGACATTCGGGAAGTTATTCAAAAAGCGCAAGACAGCCTCATAACCGACAAGGGAAAAACCGTCCTGTTTATAGATGAAATCCACCGCTTCAATCGCGCCCAGCAGGATGTGCTTTTGAACGACGTCGAAACCGGCGTGATTATCCTTATCGGCGCGACCACGGAAAATCCGTACTTTTCGGTCAATTCGCCGCTTATCTCACGAAGCACAATTTTCGAATTCAAGCCTTTGGAAAAATCCGAAATCATAGAACTGCTCAAAAGAGCGATTTCAGACCGCCAGAGAGGATTTGGAATTCTCAATGTTCGGGCAACCGAAGATGCACTCGAATACATAGCCATTATGAGCGACGGCGACGGACGAAAGGCGCTGACAGCACTCGAAATCGGTGTAATGTCCCAGAAAAACTCCGGTATTGAATCGATAAAATTCGATATCGACGTTGCGAAGGAGTCTATCCAGCAAAAGGCGATTGTTTTCGACCCGACCGGCGATTCGCATTACGACCTCGCCAGCGCGCTGCAGAAGAGTATGCGGGGCTCGGACCCGGACGCGACGGTTTACTGGCTCGCAAGACTGATAGCGGGCGGCCAGGACCCGCGATTTATCGCCAGAAGGATAGCGGTTTGCGCCGCTGAAGATGTCGGCAACGCCGACCCGACAGCGACGATACTGGCCGCGGCGGCAATCCAGATTTCCGAATTTGTGGGGTTACCAGAGGCCCAGCTCCCGCTGGCTCAGGCTGCGATTTATATAGCCTGCGCCCCGAAATCCAACGCCTCGGCAAAGGCAATATGGTCTGCTATGAGCGATGTCAAAAACAAACGCACCACAGCCGTACCTAAACATTTGAAGGATTCTCACTACGCAGGTGCTAAAAAACAGGGTTATGGGACAGAATACAAATATCCGCACGATTGGCCCGGCGGTTTCGTCGCTCAGGAGTATCTGCCCGGCAAAACGGGGGCATATTACCAGCCGACTGACCACGGAAGAGAAAAAATTATGAAGGATTATTTGCAAAAATTACAAAATTTGTTAAAAGAGGCAAAGTCCTGATTGTTAAGGCCGTTAGAAATGATAAATCGCCAAAGTTTGTACAGGAAAAAGGTTGCTAACGGGATGAATTCAACGGAGGGATATTGAATGGACAAACAGCAGCTTCGGCAGCAAGTAAGAACGCAACTTAGCAGGATGACCGGTCAGCAGCGGATAGACAAAAGCCAGAAGGCCTGTAAGGAACTGATTGAAACGCCTGAATTCCGCAGTGCCAATACGATAATGGCGTATTTGTCTTTGCCGAACGAGACCGACACGGCACCTTTTATTCTCTACGCCTGGCAGCATAATAAAACTATCGCTGTTCCGAAGATTTCCTGGCAGCAGAGACATATGATAGCTGTCGAGATTAATTCTCTCGAAACTGGAATCGCCACTGAGGCGGGCGGACTGAGAAATCCTGTTACCGGCGTGCCCGTCCCGCCGGAAGACATCGACCTTGTCATCGCGCCTGCCCTTGCGTTCGACAAGAAAGGAAATCGTCTCGGACGAGGCGGCTCTTACTACGACAGATTTTTTCAAAATGAAAAATTGCGGGCGATAAAATGCGGTTTTGCTTTTTCCGAGCAGTTCCTCGACAGCATCCCGACCGTCGAACACGACCAGCCGGTCGATATGCTCGTTACCGACGAGGGCGTAACCTACTTTAATAACAAATAAATTTTAAGATAAGGAAAAATCGAAAATGGCTATTTCCGGTTACAGACCAAACAGAGGAAAAATCATAATTTATTACGCATCCATCGCCGTAATCGTCATCATTATCACGGCGGGGATACTTCTGCGTCCGGGCAGCA
>PGYD01000088.1 GCA_002839495.1 Planctomycetes bacterium HGW-Planctomycetes-1 | reverse complement strand
GCGGGAATGACAATAAAAGCGGGAATGACAATAAAAGTGGGAATGACAATAGGAATGACATTGGGATTATTTCGACGTCGATACAGGCACTAATGCAGCCTGTGCCAAAACCGCAGCAGCTCCTCGAAAAAGGCCTTGCGCTAAGGGTCGGTGAAACGCTCGAAATGGACAAAGTTTGCCGATGGCTTGTCGATAACGGCTTTGAAACAGTGGCGCAAATTGATTTGCCGGGCCAGTTCGTCAAGAGAGGCGGCATAATAGATATTTATGCGCCGGTCGTTGCACAATCGAATCAGCCGACGGCGATAAGGGTAGAATTCTTCGGCGATAAAATCGAGAGCATAAGGACAATCGACCTCGACACTCAGCGCTCGTCTGGAAATATAGAAAATATTACCATCATATCGGCAATCGGCGACGGCGATAGCGAGGACAAAACCTTATTTTTAAATGTTATCGACCCTGAAACGATAATTTTTATTCAGGAGCCGACGGACGTTCAGGAAATCGCCGATGTTTTTATCCGCAGAGTGGAACGGCCGGACGGGCTGTATAAATGGGAAGAGATTTATAAAAAGATTTCCGATTTCAAACAGGTTCATATCAGCAGATTCGCCTCCGATGCCGACAGTATCGAATTAAGGATAAAGAGCACGCAGCGGTTCGAGCATAAAAGCGGGCCGGTGTGGGCGGGACATCGAGAGGCGCTCAAACAATTGACACAGCTTGCACAGGAAGGCTGGGACGTTTATTTGTATTGCGAAACGGCGGCAGAGGTAAAAAGGATAGAGGAGATAATAAATGAAGATAACGTCGCCGTACCGGCGACGGCTAAACAACCCCCTGCGCTGTCGCTTGGGCTCTGTAATCCGGATTTTTATCTGCCGATTGGGTTCGTTCATCGGGGGTTCATAATAGAAGAATTGAAAACGATTGTGGCGACACATCACGAGTTGTTCGGGCAGGTGATAATAAGGCGGACGGTTCGGCCTTTGGGTGCGACGGCGGCGGTGGATTCTGCGGCGGAGCTGAACAGGGGCGATTATGTCGTTCATATAAATTACGGAATCGGGAAATTCAAGGGCGTTGAGACAATCGAAAAAGCAGGTCAGAAGTGCGAATTTTTGACGCTGCAATACGCCGACAAGGCGCTGGTACACGTGCCGGTTCAGAATATCGGATTTGTGCAGAAGTATATCGGCACAACAGCGATAAGACCGAAGCTGAGCAAAATCGGAACGAAAAAATGGGAGAGGCAAAAAAATAAGGTCGCATCGGCGGTGTCGGACCTTGCGACCGAGCTGCTCGAAATACAGGCAAGACGGCAAAGTATGAAGGGTATAGCGTACGGCGAGGATTCGAACTGGCAGAGAGAATTTGAAGAGTCGTTTTTGTATCAGGAGACGGCTGACCAGGGAGTTTGCAGCGAGCAGATAAAAACCGATATGAAAAAATCTGTGCCGATGGACAGGCTTCTTTGCGGCGATGTCGGATACGGCAAGACGGAGCTTGCGATGAGGGCGGCGTTCAAGGCAATCGAGGCGGGCAAGCAGGTTGCGGTACTTGTGCCGACGACGGTTTTGTGCATTCAGCACGAAAGGACGTTTACGCAGCGGTTCGCGGATTTTCCGGTTTCGGTCGAGTCGATAAACCGGTTCAAGACAAAACAGCATTCGGCTGAAATCGTCAAGCGAACCAGAGAGGGCAAGGTCGATATTCTTATCGGGACACATCGATTATTAAGCAATGATGTCGGGTTTAAGGATTTGGGTTTGTTGATAATCGACGAAGAGCAGCGGTTCGGCGTCGAGCATAAAGAGAAGCTGAAAAAGATGCGCGTGAACGTGGATATTTTGACGATGACGGCGACGCCGATACCGAGAACGCTGCATATAGCGATGCTCGGACTGCGCGATATAAGCTCGCTGGCGACGCCGCCTTTGGACAGGCGGGCGGTGGTTACGCAGGTGAAGAAATTTGACGAAGAAATTATAAAGCGCGCGATACTTTTCGAGCTTAACAGGCAGGGCCAGATATTTTTCGTGCATAACAGGGTGCAGACGATAGAAAAATTCGCTGACGAAATTAGAAAGTTAGTGCCTGATGTGAAAATCGCAATCGCTCACGGGCAGATGCACAAGCATGAGCTCGAAAAGGCGATGATAGAGTTCGTAGTCGGCGAGATTGACGTGCTGTTGTGCTCTGCGATAATCGAATCGGGCATAGATATTCCGAACGCCAATACGATTATTATAAATGACGCGGACAGGTTCGGGCTGGCACAGCTCCATCAGCTTCGCGGAAGGGTCGGCAGGTTCAAGCACAGAGCTTATGCGTTTTTTCTTTTGCCGAAGAGGCGGAGCATTACGCCGGTAGCGGTCAAGAGACTCAAAGCCATCGAGGAATATTCGCAGTTGGGTGCGGGATTTAAAATTGCACTTCGCGACCTTGAGATACGCGGCGCGGGAAATATACTCGGGCCGGAGCAGTCGGGGCATATTAATACAATCGGGTTCGAACTGTTCTGTAAATTGCTGGCCGAGGCGGTCAAGCGATTGAGAAACGAGCCGACGGAGAAAGAACCTTGTGCGGTGGTGGATTTGGGATTTTCGGTTTATATACCGCGAAGTTATATACAGGCCGATTCGCAGAGGATGAACGTTTATCGGCGGATTGCGGCGGCCAGAGTGCCGCAGGATATCGAACGGCTCGATGAGGAATTGAACGATATGTTCGGAAAGATTTGTCCGGAAGTGCGAAAGATGCTCGAACTTGCCGAGATTAGAATACTCGCCTCGGCGGCGGGGATTAGAGCGATTACGATAAGCGGGGACGATGTGGTTTTTGCGCTCGAGAAAGACGGCGGTAAAAAAGCGATGAAGATTTTCGCAGATGCGCCGGGAAAGGTGCGGATTCCCGATGCGGCGACGGTGCATATACGGCTCGAAAAGAGTTATCTCGAGCCGGACACGGTTTGCGCGGTGCTGAGAAAAATACTTCGCAAAAGGGCGTGATTTAAGATATAATCCCGCGGTTCGATAATTTTACAGGGATGTCTATTATGAAAATGAAAAACACAGTTATTCTGATACTGACAGTTTTGACGGCGATATGGATTTGCGGCTGCGGAGGAAGCCAAAAGACAAGCGATGTGAGCGGTGCACTTCTGGATGCCCAAGAGCCCAAAATTGACTGGCGGACACTGCCGCGGCCAAGCGGCGGACTTACGCTGTCTGTCGATTCGGAGTCGATAACGGCTGATGAAGTCATAAACCCCGTCCGTCAGCAGCTCGGCGAGATGGCGGGGCAGATGGATTATGAAAGTTTCAGGAACAGGGTAAAGCCGCTGCTCGGGACGGTTCTTGTCCAAAAAGTCGGCGATATCCGGCTGTATGAAAGGGCCAAGGCTGCGCTGCCGGAGAATATCGACGAGGATATAATAAACAAGATAATCGAGCAGGAAGTGCAAATCTTTATCGCGCGGTACGGCGGAGATTACGCGGCGGCGGAAAAAGTGCTGAAGAGTATGGGCACGACTTGGAAGGATTTTTACCAGTTTCAGAGGAGGGCGATGCTCGTGCAGTCGTTTGTTTCCACGGAAATCAGGGATGAAAAACCTGTAACGCATTCCGAACTTTTGGAATATTACAACAGGATGAAGGGTGAATACTTTACCACGGAAGGACTGCTCGAATTTCGGGTTATAGAAATCGAGGCCGCCAAGTTTGCCGATGCGAACAGCTCAATCGCAGATGCCGAGCAGAAAGCGAAATCGCTTGCGGCGATGGTTTCGGAGAAAATCAAAAAAGGCGATGATTTCGGCGAACTTGCAAAACAATATTCGAACGACCCTGCGGCGAAAAACGGGGGACTATGGAAACCCATCAGGCCGGGGTCGCTTGCCGAGCCTTACGACGCGATTGAAAAAGCGGCTGAAAATTTGGATATCGGACAGGTAAGCGAACCTGTCGCAGAGGGCGGACATATTTTTATCGTGAAACTCGAAAATAAACAGGTCTCAAGCTGCAAACCGTTCGAGGAGGTGCAGGGAGACGTAGAATCAAGAATGATGTATGAAAAACGCAGGAAACGCGTTGACAATATGATGGAAAAAATAATGTCGCAGGTCGATTTGTCTTATGCCGAGGGCTTTCTCGAATACTGTACGCAAAAGGCCTGGCGGGACTGGCAAATGAGCGGATGAAAGAGATGAAAAGCCACAGAGAACACCCCGATGAGATAGTTGCGACATCTCACAGGGCAGGCGCCGACCACAGAGATTATATAAAAAGATGAATAAAATTCTTCACGGTATAGATTTGGTCGATGGTCCGCGAATCGAAAAGATGCTCGAGCGGCACGGAGAGCATTTTCTCGACAGGGTTTTTACAAAGGCCGAACAGAAACAGGCCGACGCGGTGAAAAACCGAATCGAGAAACTTGCGGGCAGATTCGCGGCCAAAGAAGCAGTGCTTAAAATGCTCGGCACAGGCTGGCGGGGCAAAATCGCCTGGACGGATATAGAGATAGTCAATAATCCGCTCGGCCGGCCGCAGGTTACGCTTAGCGGGGAAGTGGAAAAAATCGCATCGAAAATGGGCGTTGGCGAAATAAGCCTCAGCATTAGTCATACTGCGAATTTCGTTATGGCATCGGCTGTCGCAACGGCGAATGAAAAATGAAAGCCGATAGTTTCAACTGCATAGTAATCGGCGGAGGGCACGCGGGGGCGGAGGCGGCGCACGCGGCGGCGAAAATCGGGGCGAAAACCCTCCTTTTAACCATCAGCAAAGACACAATCGCAAAGGCAAGCTGCAATCCGGCAATAGGCGGAATCGGCAAAGGACAAATCGTAAAAGAAATAGACGCTTTGGGCGGACTTATGGGTTTGGCAACGGACGCGACAGGGATTCAATTTCGGCTTCTCAACCGTTCCAAAGGCGCGGCTGTGCAATCGCCAAGGGCGCAAATCGATAAATATAAATATTCGGAATTTATCAGAAATAAACTCGAAGAAACGGACAACCTTACAATCATCGAAGGCCTGGCCGCCGAGATACTCGTCGACCCGTCGTGCCTGCGGCCCGCCGAGGCAGGAAATAATCGAGTCAAAGGCGTTTCCTGTACCGACGGCAGGGAGTTTCACTGTCAAACGGTAATCGTCGCCGCAGGGACGTTTCTTAAAGGCGTAATGCATACTGGCACAAAGCAATGGCAGGGAGGAAGGCTCGATGAGCCGGCGGCAAACGAACTTTCGGACTGCCTGAAAAAGCTCGGTTTAAAAGTAGAAAGACTCAAGACGGGCACGCCGGCAAGGCTCGACGCAAAGACAATCGACTATGACAAAACACAAATCCAGTACGGCGACGAGAAGCCTTCGCCGTTTTCGTTTATGACAGATTCCATTACACGCAAACAGATTCCGTGCTGGATTACATATACCAATGAGGAAATTCACAAATTGCTTCGCGACAATCTCGATCGTGCGCCGCTTTATACAGGCCAGATAAAAACAACGGGGCCGAGATATTGTCCGAGCATCGAAACGAAAATTATGCGGTTTGCAGATAAGACCAGACATCAGGTTTTTCTCGAGCCGGAAGATGAGCAAGTCCGAACGATTTACTGCAACGGCATAAGCACATCAGTGCCCGAAGATGTTCAGGAAAAAATGCTCAAACTTATGGCCGGAACGGAAAACGCCAAAATTGTTCATTACGCCTACGCAATCGAATACGATTATTGTCCGGCGATTCAGCTCAAACCCAATCTCGAAACGAAAAAAATCAAAGGTTTGTTTCTTGCAGGACAAATTAACGGAACCAGCGGCTACGAAGAGGCGGCTGCGCAGGGCATTATCGCGGGCATTAATGCTGCTAAACTTATAGACGGAAAAGAGCCGCTCGTTCTGCGGCGGGACCAGGCGTATATCGGCGTAATGATTGACGATTTACTGACGAGGGAAATCGACGAGCCTTACAGGATGTTCACTTCGAGGGCGGAATGGCGAATGAGCCTGCGAAGCGACAACGCAGACAGGAGACTTACGCAAATCGGAAAAGACATCGGCCTTGTCGATAATTTACGCTGGAAAAAGTATCAGGAAACAATGTCGCAAATTGAAATTTTTACACATTTTCTCAAAAGCACCCGCAAAGAAGGTAAATTATTGTGGGACTGGCTCAAGCAGCCGCAAAATGCAATCGCCCAAATGCCGGAAATTGCCGCGTTAAATATCCGGCCGGATATTATTGAAGGCGTAATGACGGACGCCAAATATGAGGGTTATCTGGCAAAAGAAGAAAGGTCGGTTGCGCAGTTTCAGAAATTCGAGAAGCTAAAACTGCCCGATGGTTTGGATTACGATAAAATCGAACATCTTAGAGCAGAGGCGAGGGAGAAATTAAAGAAGTTTAAGCCTGCGACATTAGGGCAGGCGGGCAGAATCGGCGGAATCACACCCGCAGACATTATGATTATTCAAATTCATTTGAGAAAAATGAATAGTTAATAGCGGCACAATCGATGTTCCCTATCTGTTCTCTACATGAAACAATGTCGGTTGAAGTGGAGATGATTCTATATAGTTTTCTTCTGTTATGCTTTCTAACCTTTTTAAACTTGTTTCAAAGAATTCCTGATTTGCCTCAAAACCAATAAATTTTCTATTTAATAGCTTAGCAGCTATGGCAGTAGTACCGCTACCCATAAATGGATCAAGAACCAATTGTCCTTCTTTAGTTGTCAATTTAATAAGATATTCAATCAAATCTAAAGGTTTTTGGGCTTCATGTATTCTTTTTTCTTCTTTTCTAAAGCCAAATTCAAGAAGGTTGGTTTGACCTTCCCCCATTTACTGTACCACTATGAATTAGAGTATCCAGCGTTAATTAATCCTGCTTCCACAGGTATACCTGTGGAAAATTTTACGCTTTC
>PGYD01000087.1 GCA_002839495.1 Planctomycetes bacterium HGW-Planctomycetes-1 | reverse complement strand
TTTACCTAATCAATGCCGAAGGGGGCCGATATATCGACGGGGTTAGCAGCTTGTGGTGCAATGTTCACGGCCATCGGGTCAAAAAAATCGACGATGCGATAAAAAACCAGCTCGACAAAATTGCTCACAGCACACTTTTGGGTCTTGCTCAGACAAAATCCATTGAACTTGCCGGGAAACTTGTCGCGATAACGCCGAAAAATCTGAAAAAAGTTTTCTATTCCGACAGCGGTGCAACGAGCGTTGAAATCGCGCTGAAAATCGCATACCAGTATTACCATAATAGAGGTCAAAAAAGAGACAAATTTATCGCATTGGGACAATCTTATCACGGCGATACAATCGGTTCAGTTAGCGTCGGAGGCATCGAACTATTCCATTCGATTTTCAAGCCGATGCTTTTTGAGACGTATTTTGTGCCCGCTCCGTTTCCATATAGATTTAACGGCACAGCCGAGCAGTGCAAACAATTTACACTCGAAAGAATTGAAGAAATTTTGAAAAAACATTCGGGAAATATCGCGGCGGTTATTGCTGAGCCGCTGGTTCAGGGCGCTGCGGGAATAATTGTTCATCCGAAAGGTTTTTTAAAGGGTGTGCGAGAGCTTACGAAAAAATACGGTGTTTTTCTAATAGCCGATGAGGTCGCCACAGGTTTCGGCAGGACTGGAAAGATGTTTGCCTGCGAAAATGAAGATGTCGAACCTGATATTATGTGCCTTGCCAAAGGCATTACGGGCGGCTATCTTCCTTTAGCGGCGACACTTACAACGCAGGAGATTTTTGACGCCTTTTTGGGCAGTGCAGATGAATTCAAGACCTTTTATCACGGCCATACATATACCGGCAACGCGCTGGCCTGCGCAGCGGCGCTCGCATCGCTGGAACTTTTCGAGGAAAATAAAATTATCGAATCGCTGCCGCCCAAAATTGATTTGATTGCGGGTTATCTTAAAAAGATTTCTGCTCTGGATTTCATCGGCGATGTCCGCCAGTGCGGATTAATGGCAGGGATTGAGATTGTGCAGGACAAGGAGACGAAAAGGCCGTTTGCTTACGATAAACTTATCGGCGCAAAGGTCTGCGAGGCGATGCGGCCCAAAGGCGCGATGATGAGGCCGCTGTCGGATGTAATTGTCCTTATGCCGCCGGTTGCGATTGATTCGGAAACATTAAAAAAGTTATTGGATATTGTTTACGATACAATAAAGAATGATTTGCCAACAATTGTAAATCTGATATAATAGTAAATCATTTAAAGGTGTGTTATGTACAGGCTAAAAGACAAAGAAAAACAGCTAAAATCGCATATTTTAGATGTTTTGGCACAATGCAGAGATGCCTTGAATAGGGTTAGTGCTGGCGCAAAACTGGTTTTATATGGTTCTTATGCAGCGGGTTTGGCAACCCGGGAATCAGACCTTGACCTGCTGATTCTTGTTGCCGATAAATTGACCGCAGAGAAGAAAAAACAAATCCGTGATTGTCTCTATGAAATCTCACTCGAAAACGATATTGTAATCAGTGCACTAATCAAAAGCTCTTCCGCCTGGGAGATGCCGATAACAAAGGCGACCCCGATTTATAATAATATCCAGCATTATGGAATAGCTATATGACACAGCCCCAAAAGGAGCTTATAGATTACTGGCTTAAACGAGCCGATGAAACTCTCGACGAGGCCAGAGTCCTGTTGAAGACCGAGCATCCTCGCGGTTGTGCAAACCGCCTGTATTACGCCTGCTTTTATGCGGTAAATGCTTTGTTAATCGGCAACAACCTGTCAAGCAGTAAACACAGCGGAGTAATGGCATTATTCAATAAGCATTTTGTTAAGTCCGGGATAATTCCTGTAGATATGGGGAAGTTTTATTCGGGTCTTTTTGAGAACCGTATGGAAAGCGATTATGGCGATATAGTGGAGTTTACAGAGGAAATAACAGAAGCAGATATCGAAACTGCTTTTGAATTCATAGAAAAAATCGCATCAATCTTATTGGCATCGTAACCTTTCTTGCTCAATGGAATATCACTTTACCAAACACAAGGGTCTTTTTATTACCGGTACGGATACAGGCGTCGGCAAGACGTTGATTGCAGGGGCGGTTGCGAAAATACTTTCGCAAAAAGGCAAAAAAACGGGTGTGTTTAAACCCATTGCTACCGGCTGTAAAAAAACGCGGCAGGGTCTTGTGAGCGAAGATGCCGAGTTTTTGAAACGCTGTACAAACACAGAATTGGGTCTTGAAATAATAAATCCGGTAAAATTCGCCAAGCCTGCGGCGCCGTTTGCCTGCGAAAAGGCGGAGAATAGAAAAACCGATTTTGTAAAAATCGCCGTCGCCTACGGTCAAATCTGCTCGAAAAACGATTATGTGATAGTCGAGGGTATCGGCGGAATCCGCGTGCCGATAACGAAAGAAATCGATGTGCTTGAACTTGCAAAGGCGTTTAGTCTGCCTGTTGTAATTGTCGCGAGGTCGAAACTGGGCACAATAAATCATACTCTTTTGACGATTGATGCGGTTCGGCAGGCGGGACTTTCTCTTGCAGGCGTTATCATTAACGGTTATGATGAAAAAACCAAAGATTTTGCCGAAAAAACCAATACCCGAATAATACAAAAACTGGGCAAAGTCAAAATACTAACTGTTGTTCCTTTCGACAAGAAAACAAATATGAAAAAGTTCATAATTGGTCGAAAGATTTTAAAGTCTCTAAAAAAAGTTAACTGGCTGAAGATTAAATAATGAACGAAAAAGCGATAATATTGAAACGGCCTGATTTGAGGCGGTATCTTGTGCCGATAAATACCGCTGCGACTCAGCAGCTTTTTACGGATTGTCTGATAATCGGAGCCGGCGTTGCGGGGCTTCGGGCGGCGATAGAAGCGGCAGACAACGGCTGTGAAGTTATACTTGTTTGCAAAAAAACTATCGAAGACAGCAATACGTGGAACGCACAGGGCGGCATCGCATCGGTACTTGATACGGGCGACAGTTTTGCTTCCCATATTGAAGATACATTAAATACCGGTTGCGGTATATGCAATAACGATACAGTCGAACAGGTTGTAAAAGACGGGCCCGGACTTGTAAAAGAACTGCTCGAATGGGGAGCTGAGTTCGATAAAAAGCAGGACGGTTCGATTTCTATTACCTTCGAGGGCGGCCATAGTCATGCACGAGTTGCTCACGCGCTGGGTGATAATACCGGCAAGGCAATCGCGCAGGCATTAGTAAATAAAGTAAAACAGTTCGATAACATAACCGTTATCGAAAATTATTATACAATCGACATTATTACAGGCGACGACGGCAAATGTCTCGGCGTAATCGGCCAGACTCACAAAGGGATGCCCGAAATCATCTGGGCGAAGAACACTATTCTTGCAACCGGCGGGGCGGGCAGACTCTATCGCGAGACGACGAATCCGGAAGTCGCTACGGGCGACGGGCTTGCGATTGCTGCGCGGGCCGGTGCGGTTTTACGGGATATGGAATTTATGCAGTTCCATCCGACGACGCTTTATATCGCCGGTGCATCGAGGGCATTGATAACCGAAACGCTTCGCGGCGAGGGAGCGATCCTGCGGGATGTTAATAATTACGCCTTTATGGCGGACTATCATCCGGATGCCGAGCTTGCCTCCCGCGATATTGTCAGCAGAGCGATTCTCCAGCAGATGCTAAAGACAAATTCCACGCACGTATTTCTGGACATCCGTCATTTCGATAAAAAACATTTTGCGAAACGTTTTCCGCTTATCAGCGAGATTGTAACGAGCTTCGATATCGACATAAGCAAGGAGCTTATACCGGTTCGTCCCAGCGCCCACTATATGCTCGGCGGCGTAAAGACCGACAGGTTCGGACGGACAAATATCGCCAATCTTTTTGCCTGCGGCGAGGTTGCCTCGACGGGTCTGCACGGCGCAAACAGGCTCGGCAGTAATTCGCTGCTCGAAGGTTTGGTATTCGGAAGAATAGCAGGCCGAACGGCGGCGGGGCAATGCGGCCTGAACGGCACAAGCCTGAAGAAATTCCGCTGCGATATTCCTCTATCCGACAGGAGCAGGCTCGATACGGCCGATGTGCTTAATTCGCTTCGCTCGCTGATGTGGCGAAATGTCGGCATAACCCGTCTTGCAAAACCGCTCACAGAAGCACAGGAGATAATCAGCTTCTGGCAGCGGTATGTATTGGACAAGGTTTTCGATTCGCCGGACGGTTGGGAATGTCAAAATATGCTGACGGTTTGTCTGATGATGGCAAAAGCGGCGGAAGCAAGAACCGAGAGCAGAGGCGTTCATTTCCGCAGCGATTTTCCGGATACAGACGATACGAAATTCAAGACGCATATAGAATTTGCCTGATATTTGTAAAATTTTAGCCATAGAGTTCACTCCGTTTCCCCTTTTTATCTTGTTCCGATTATTTCGAGTGATTTTCTGAAAATAGGCAGCGGCTCGACCTTGATTTGCGGATTTTCGAGTTTTCCGAGCAGTTCGACCTTCAAAAACGCCGGTCCGAATCCTGCCGTGAGCGACTCAAAGAATCCCGGCTCTTCTTTGCCTGCCGCGCTGTAGGCTGTAAAGGTGATATTTACAGAATCAGTCGCAGGTTCGTAAGTTCCTGCTCCCCTCAGCGATGCGGTAGGGCCGTAGAGGTCGAAGCGGGTTACCTGTACTATGTTTCCTTTTACGAACGCCTGAACTTTTATGTTGTCGAACGCAAGGTCTCTTTTAACGGCCTCGAATATCGCGTTTTTGATTTGCGATACAATCCCTGTTTGTCTGGGTTTGATTCCTGTGGCCTCAAAGAACAGTCTTCCTCGTGCCTGCTGGGGCCGCTGAAAGTTGCCTTGTACGCGAAGCTCGCCGTTTATCGCTCCTCCGGTATCCTGTACGGCAGAGCGGGGCGAGACAAATTTTTCTGTTCCGATGTCTATAAGGGCTATGTCGATTCGATAATTTGTAAAGTCGTCGCTGCTGTCTGTCTCGAATATGGCATCGCCCGAGACTTTTCCGCCGAGACAATCGCCGACAAAGCCTTTGATTATTATTTTCGGGTCGTTGCTGTCGTAAGGAATCGACAGTTTCATATTTTCAATGGGTCTGTCCTTGAACGAAAGGCTTTGAACATCGAGAAGCAGTTTGGCGTCCTGCATACCCCTGCCGATGCAGTATTGGCTTTTTACGTTCAGCATCGCGTAGATATTAGTGATGGGTTTTGTCTGTCCGATAGAGCAGTTCTTAAACAAAACTGTTCCGTCGAGAGCGAGTATTTTATCGCCTTTATCGTTTTTATGGAGTTTAATATCCTCGAAGTTCAGGTCGAATTTCCCCTCAGGTGCGAATTTGGTATAGTAATTTTCCGCTTGTCCGAGGACAGTGGTGAAAGCGGGGTCGAAACTGATGTCGGTGCCGGTAAGTTTAAGCTGTGCGGACTCGACCTGCTGCTGAACCATTTTAAATTTTCCGTTGAGTGTAATTCGAGATGGGCTGTCGAATTGGATACTTCCGGTGGGACTGGCGGAAAGGTCCTGAAGCTCTATGATTTCCGGATTGATAACTATTTTTCCGGTTAGGTTTTTCAGCGGCATATTGAGCTTGTTTAAGAAAACGGCGTTGCCGAGACAGTCGACAGTAATTTGATATTCGGGGCATTCAATCTTCGAGTTTTTGCCCATAATAGCGTCGAGATTTACATTGCCGGCAAACTGGAAATCTTCGAGCATTTTTACGCTGCCCTCGCCGAGGAAGGGTTTAATTGTATTGCCGTCGAGCGCAAGTTTTGAAGCGGTCAGTTTCATACAATATCCGAGCGGCTCCACAGCCGAGCCTGTCCATATAGTTCCCGATGCGCTGATGGGACTTTGATTGAAATCTGCGCTGAAGCCTTTTATATTAAGAGTAAGCGGCGTAAGGTTCGCGTCGAGTACGACATTCTTCAGCGGCTGGGCGAGCATAGGGTGTTTTATCGAATCGCCTCTTATGTTCAGCTTTGCCAGATAATCGACAGGCATTTCGTTATTGTCGATTGAATGAATATAAATATCCGCATCGCCTTTTGCCTGTATATCGAAATTGCTGAAGAATTTTTTCTGTTCATCGGGAAAAGCGCCTGTAAGTTTATTGTCGATGGGTATATCGTCGGCCTGAATTTTGAAATTGTATCGCGGGTCCGGCGTATTGGCTTCGGTAATTCTGCCCTGCATTTTAATTGTTCCGCCGTCTCGTTTGCTTACGACGTCTTTTAGTTCGATTAGTCCGCCGTCAACGCCGATTTTTCCACTGATACCGGTTACCGGATACGGAAAATACTGGCACATAATCGAGACATCGAGCAAATCTGCGTACAGCCGGAAGATTCTCGTGTTCGGCGGCTGGGCAGCGTAGATAAAATCGCCCGAGACCGTTCCCGCCGGCGAGAAAATATACCAGAGTTTTTTGTGGTTCGTCAGCAAAGCGGCGTATAAATCCTCGTCGAGCAGCATATTATTGCTCGAAAGCACGACGTTGCTGTCCATTGTCTCGCCGAACCCGTCGCAGTAGCCGTTCATTATGATATCGACTTTGCCGTGCGAAGCTGTGAGGTCTTTCATAGTCATACTTGTTTCGGTTACGTCAATTCTTCCGGCCAGATGTTCGACAAGGTACGGAAACTCGAAATAGCGAATCGAAATATCCTTGCAGTCCAGATAGCCTTTGCACTGCGTTTTGGCGATTTGGTTTGCCTTGCCGGTCAGGACAACATCGAGGTCGAGCAGTCCCTGCGGGTCGAAGTTGTCGAAAAATATTTGCAGCAGGGGGATAAAGCTCTCGAAAATTTTGCTTCCGTGAGCAAAGCTGTTATCGGCGGGGTCCCTGCGGACATTAAGATTTTTCATTCTCACGCCGAATATGAATTCAGGGTCCGCGAAATTTCTAACCGTTCCGTTTACGTCGATAA
>PGYD01000086.1 GCA_002839495.1 Planctomycetes bacterium HGW-Planctomycetes-1 | reverse complement strand
TAATATATCTCCTTATGTCGAAACGATTTAAACGGAATTGTTACTCACCATTTTTTATCGTCCGGCATAGGGAGATTTCTTTTATAAAATTCATAACTGGAAACCACTCTTAAAAAATCGGGAAGTTTGAGAAGGCGTTTATTCTTGACAAATAGTTCCATAAATCATAAAGTAAATGTTTTCGGGCGATTAGCTCAGTTGGCTAGAGCGCCTGCCTTACAAGCAGGAAGTCACAGGTTCAAGTCCTGTATCGCCCATTTTTGGTAAAGGGGTTTTTAATGGACATAATTGATTTAATCAAATCCCGACGTTCCATCAGGCGTTTCAGTCAGGAAAAATTGGATAGGAATTTACTGATTGAATTTGTCGAAGCTGCGCGCTGTGCGCCTGCCGGCGCTAATATCCAGTCGCTCGAATATATAATTGTCGATGAGCCTCAAATCTGCGAAAAACTCTTTGCTTGTCTCGCCTGGGCAGGGCACGTAAAGCCAAAGAGAAATCCAGCCCCCGGCCAAAGACCGGTTGCATATATCGTCGTTCTTGCCGATATGGATATTAAGAAAAACGCCGCTGTTGATGCCGCCGCTGCGATTGAAAATATCCTGCTCGCCGCCGCCGGAAAGGGCGTCGGTTCCTGCTGGCTCGGTTTAATCGACAGGGAGAAAATATCGCAGATTTTAAATATCGCCCCTAAATATTATGTCGATTCGGTCGTGGCACTTGGCAAACCTGCCGAAAAACCCGTTATGGAAGACGCAAAAACAGAGGATACGAAATATTATCTCGATGAAAAAGATGTATTGCACGTTCCCAAAAGACCGTTGAAAAATATTCTTCATTTCAATAGATTTAACGGTAAATAACAGATATTGCCAAATCATATCATAATTGTATAATCGTCGTATTATTCATTTATTGTAAGGAAGTTATAAATGGCAAAGTCGTCGAATAAAAAAGTCGTTCTCGCCTATAGCGGCGGGCTCGATACGAGTGTAATCCTGCCGTGGCTTAAGGAAAACTACGGCTATGATGTGATAGCGTTCGCCGCCGACCTCGGTCAGGCTGAAGAGTTGGCCGGAATAAAGAAAAAGGCCCTCGCCTCCGGCGCGGTAAAGTGCATCGTAAAAGACCTCCGCAAGGAATTCGTTACCGAATATCTCTGGCCGATGCTCAAGAGCGGCGCGATTTATGAAAACGGTTATCTGCTCGGCACAAGCATCGCTCGGCCTCTGATTGCCAAACATCAGGTTTTGGTTGCACAGCAGGAAGGCGCTATCGGCGTCGCACACGGCGCAACCGGCAAAGGAAACGACCAGGTGCGATTCGAGCTTACATATATGGCTCTTGACCCGAAACTGAAAATCATCGCGCCGTGGAAGGACCCGAAGTTCGAGCTGACCAGCCGAGAGGCGGCGATTGAATACGCCAAAAAGCATAAAGTGCCAATCGAACAGAGCGTAAAGAAAATCTATTCCCGCGACCGCAACCTCTGGCACATCAGTCACGAAGGAGCGGAACTCGAAGACCCGGCAAACGAGCCGAAAGAACGTCTGTTCGTCCTTTCAAATCCCGTCTCAAAGGCGCCGAATAAACCGCAGTATGTTACAATCGGTTTTTCAAAAGGTATCCCCGTTGCGCTCAACGGCAAAAAAATCGACGGTGTAAAAATTATTGAACAACTGAACAAAATCGGCGGCAAACACGCTGTCGGCCAGGCCGACGTTGTGGAAAATCGTCTCGTCGGCATCAAATCCCGCGGCGTTTATGAAACGCCCGGCGGGACTATCCTCGTCGAAGCGCACAAAGCGTTGGAAACCCTGACTCTCGACCGTGAAACACTGCATTACAAACAGCAAATTGCGTTAAAATACGCTGACCTTGTTTATAACGGCCAGTGGTTCTGCCAGCTTCGCCATGCTTTAGATGCGTTTGTCGATATAACACAGCAGAACGTAACCGGCACGGTAAGAATGAAACTTTATAAAGGCCGATGCACGCCGGCAGGTATCAAGAGTCCGAAAAGTTTATACAGTACGAAAATGGCAAGCTTCACGATGGGCGATGAGTATAACCCGACGGATGCGACAGGTTTTATCCGTCTGTTCGGTTTGCAAATGAAAGTTGCGGGCGCTGTAAACAAAAAATAAGGAATAATATTTGGCAGGATGCGTTATATTACCTGATGGATTGTTAATAGCATTTCTTTTTGCAGTTGGCGCCTGTGTCGGCAGTTTTCTAAATGTCGTGATTTACCGGCTGCCGAAAGATTTATCGCTTATCCATCCCGGCTCCGGCTGTCCGGCCTGCAAAACGCCGATTGCTTTTTACGATAACATTCCGCTCCTGTCCTGGCTGCTTCTGCTCGGCAAATGCCGAAAGTGCAAAGCGAAAATCTCACCTCGATATTTCATTGTCGAACTGCTGACTGCATTGTTGTTTGTCGCGCTTTACTGGATTTATTTTCAAACGTCTTTGAGGAGGGGCACAGGCGGATTCTTCGAAGGCGGGTATCTTTTATATCTCGTGCATATTATTATGCTGGCCGCTTTCATAGCGGCCTCGGCGATTGACCTTGAATTATCCGTAATACCGCTTTCGATATGCTGGTTCGTTACGGCTGTCGGTTTTGTCGGCTCTGCGATTGCCGGATTTGTTTATGCTCCGGAAGTTATTCGGGGTTATGACCTTTTTCCGACGGCCTCGGCGAAGTTCGCTGTTTTGGCCGCCGGTGCTCTTGCCGGACTAATTATTTCAATTTTTCTGCTCCTGACAGGTTTAATAAAAACCAGCTATCCAAGCGAGAAACAAGAGACAGAAACAACTGAATCCGCTCAGCCGGAAAACTACAATCATCGTCTTGAAATGTTAAAAGAGGTAATTTTCTTATTGCCGATAATTTTGGGTGCTTTTGCCGCTTTTAAAATCTATAAAAATGTACCTCGATTTACCGATTGGTGGATAGATTTTTCGCAAGTGCCTGTCATCTCTGGGCTTTTCGGCAGCTTATGGGGTTATTTAATCGGCTGTGCGGTTGTCTGGATAACGAGAATTCTGGGCACTTTGGTATTTGGCAGGGAGGCGATGGGTCTTGGCGATGTCCATCTTATGGGCGCTGCCGGCGCTGTACTGGGTCCTTTGCCGGTTGTGGCGGCTTTTTTCATCGCTCCGTTTTTCGGACTCAGTTGGGCGGCTTTTTGTATGTTTTTTAAGAAAATCAGGCAAATTCCCTATGGTCCCTTCTTGTCAATGGGAGTATTTGCTGTTATGATTTTACACAATGCGGTTATAAGCTGGCTGCAGTTTATATGGTACCGCTAAAAAGAAAATGGACTGTTTTGATATAAGGAGATTAGATGATGAATACTCTGCGAAGTAAAATTTTAGTTTTGACTGTTTTGCTTGTTTCTTTTGGCCTCATTAGCGGCTGTACCGATTTCAAGAAAAAATATAATGCTCTCAATGTCGAGCATCAGAACCTCAAGGGTTTGTATGACAACTGCAAGGTAACGCTTGATGGCAGCGCATCTGAAAAACAGGAGCTCGCAGGCAGACTGGCCGAAAGTCAGCAGACAATTGATGACCTCAAAAGACAGATAGAGTCGGGTCAAACTGCCGGCGAAGCTACCGGTTTCGGCGATTATCAGGTCGATGTGGACTCGGCTGCGGGAACTATAACGGTTACGCTGCCGAATACGATATTATTCGATTCCGGAAAGGCCGCTCTCAAAGGCAGTGCGAAGGGAGACCTCGACCACATCGTATCGGTACTGAATGATAAATACAGAAACAGAATGATAGATGTTGTCGGTCATACCGATAACGACCCGATTAGAAAATCAAGCTGGAAAGATAACTGGGAGCTTTCTTCACAAAGAGCGCTTTCGGTTCTAAGACAGCTTAATTCTACCGGCATTCCCGATGACAGAATAAGAGCTATCGGCTGCGGTTCCGGCAAACCAATAGCGCCGAACACCACCGCAAGCGGCAAGGCAAAAAATAGACGAGTTGAAATCGTTGTACATATGAGGTGATGATTTGCCTATATAGCCGTTTGACGAACGGAATTGTTAGACGGATTCTCAGCCCCGATTTATATCGGGGCTGTTTTTTTATGGCCAAAACCGCCCAAATCCTTATAATACCGGCTCGAAACTTTTTAAGGAGCAGATTGTGTCCGATTTGTATATTGACCCGAACTATCAATCCATACTTTCGTTGAGAGAGACGGAAAAGGCTATAAAGGAGGTAAAGGATTATTTCGAGCGAACGCTCGCGCGGAATCTTAATCTTCAGCGCGTCTCGGCCCCTCTGTTTGTCCGCAAAGGCTCAGGCATTAACGACGACCTTAACGGCATCGAGAGAAAGGTAACTTTCCGGATAAAGGACGACTGCGAAGCCGGCGCCGAGGTTGTCTTTTCGCTCGCCAAGTGGAAACGTATGGTCCTTGCCGATTACGATTTTGCGCCGGACGAAGGTCTTTATACCGATATGAACGCCATAAGAGCCGATGAGGACAGTCTCGACAACATTCACTCGATTTACGTTGACCAGTGGGACTGGGAAAGAGTCATCACGCAAAAACAGAGGAATCTCGATTTTCTCAAGACCATAGTGCGCAAAATCTATAACGCCGTCCGCGAAACCGAAAATCATCTTCGAACGCTTCATCCGCATATAACCCCGATTTTGCCCGAGGACATTCAGTTTATTCACACAGAAGAACTGCTCGAAATGTATCCAGACCTATACCCCAGACAGCGCGAAGAGAAAATCGTCAAGGAATACGGCGCCGTCTTTATAATCGGCATCGGCGGCGAACTTTCCGACGGCACAATCCACGACGGCAGGGCGCCGGACTATGATGACTGGATTACGCCTACCATAAACGGAAAAAAGGGACTCAACGGCGATATTTTCCTTTGGTATCCGGTTTTGAACAGGGCATTTGAAATAAGCTCGATGGGCATCCGTGTTGACCGCGACGCTATGCTCAAGCAGCTCGAAATCCGAAACGCCCTCGACAGAACACAGTTCGACTGGCACAAAAGGCTCTTAAACGGCGAACTACCGTTGAGCATCGGCGGCGGTATCGGACAATCAAGATTGTGTATGTTCCTATTAAGGAAAATGCACATAGGCGAAGTGCACGCAAGTATTTGGCCGCAGGATATGCTCGACAAATGCCGTCAGGCGGGCATTAAATTGTTGTAATTATAGGGCGCAAAAAAGCGGCCCTCATTCCCTAAGGGCCGCCGCTATCTATGTAAGCATAGGAGGAGTCGAAGAAGACTTACATTTTTTCTTTTTCTGTTAAACTATACGGCAGCGACAAGACCTTGTTCAGAACTTTTTATTTTTTTTATAACCTGATTATTTGGAATTAGTTGCGGCTTTCTCTAAACGAGATGCCACCGGCCAGAATACCGCATCCCCGTCATTTGAATCTGCCCAGATTCTGTATTTGCCAGGTTCTATTTCATACGCTTTCCCGCCGTTATCGATAAAATCCTGACCGACGCTGTAATATGTAAAGCCGTCTTGTGTTTTCTTGTAGACCAGCGGTTTATCGCTAAATGGGTCCATCGGCAATGATTTCAAATATCCTGCTGTAATAAGTTCCTGCAAATCATCAGGCAGCCGTCCCTTTTCCTGCTTGAACCTTAATATCGCGATAATTGAAAGTGTACTCTCGGCATCAGCCTTAATCCTCCACGACATGATAGCTACCTTTTGCATAGCAGGCGCAAGAATTTCAAGCAGAATATTGTCTTTAATTAATGCATTTACTTCTTTTGTAAGGTCGCGTTCTTTTAACTCAAACGGCGTTTCAGCAGCGGTCCGTTCCCAAAAATCATAATAAGCATCTGCCATTTGTCTGGTTTCCTGCTTGTCTGGATGTGTGGGATGTGTGAACGAAATGTAAAGAGCCACAAGCAATTGCCCAAATGCCGAATCAAATCCACCCATTAGCCCTACTAACCGCTTGGGATAAAGATGTTCAACCCCAAATCTGTTGCTGGTAAAACACCGCTGTATTTCGTCATAAATGAACAATTTTTCAAATCCAAATGAGGCGGTCATTGTGAAATCTTCATCTTTGACAATGGCTTGTAAATCATTTGAAAACGATGCAAGTTCATCCGTGGGAATCTTATGCCCTGAAAGTATTGTTCTGCAGGTGCCTGTTGATAACGACTTAATCGCCATACCGACAAGGTTTTCAACTAACGTTGCCTTGCTTTTTTGATGTTTGCCGAACGTATAAGCTGTTAGCAGGTCTGCAAAGGCCTTTTCATATTGCCCATCTTCGGCTGACAAATATGCCCTCCATCGCAAGCAATGAGCCAAAGTTCTGTATTTACCGAGATTTGGCATAAGAATAGACAGCATACTGTTGCTGTCGTTAAGCTCACCATGATATGTCTGCCAGCAATATGGCATAGCTGTGCCTTGTTCGATAAGATTTAAGGCCTCAGTATTTTTATCGAGCCATTGTTTGATTTGAGCAATGTCAATTTCATTGGCCTCTGTAAAATCTTTTCTGATACATTCATAAGTTTGCTTATCCTGCGATTCTATTAGTTTGCTGGCCTTTTCATAATATGGCGCAGCATTTTGTGGATCATCTGCAGCCTTAGGTTTAATCATATTATTGGCTATTTCAACATAATTGGTTGTAATTTCCGGCCTGCCACTAAGAAACCATGTAACATAAAGAATAAACAATCCGATTATTATTCCGAAAGTTTGAAACGCTTTAATCATCGTTTTCTGCCATAGCGGCCGGCAGCGTTTCTTCGCTCGTCTGGCGAGAACGCCCAGTATTTTCGCATCGCCGAAATTATCAATTATTTCTTTAGCTGTTCTTTCTTTCTCCTCATCGGTCTTGCAGTCTTTTAAAGCATCTTCGAAATGAGCTATTAGTTCGGCCTGCACATCGCTGCGGACTTTTTTCCGCCATCGCATCTTTTTTATAACAAGCCTGATATAACCTGCGACGCACAGCGGCAAATTTTCAAAGCCGGATTGTCCTTTTTCCTTTTTCATTTCTCTGTGTCCTTGTATGTTGACATCTGTCATGGTTAATAATAGTCTCATAGGTAAAGCTGGTGCTGGCGAGGCGAGCGGAGCGAGCCGAGCAAGCAC
>PGYD01000085.1 GCA_002839495.1 Planctomycetes bacterium HGW-Planctomycetes-1 | reverse complement strand
GAAAGCGTAAAATTTTCCACAGGTATACCTGTGGAAGCAGGATTAATTAACGCTGGATACTCTAATTCATAGTGGTACAGTAAATGGGGGAAGGTCAAAGTGTTCCAACCATATGAACTTTTGCTATGGCCTGCAATAATTTATTACAAATTTCCAAATTATTTGTATTGATAATTCTATTTGGTAAGAGTTGAATATCTTTAATTGATTCTGTAATCGCTTCGGCAGCTTCCATATAAACCTCTTTCCGGATCTGCAGTTCACGTTCTTTATCTTTTTCTTGGGCAGCATGATTTAATTGCATTAATAAACACTTTCTGTTTGCTCTATTTGATAAAGTTACCCCTAAAAATGTAAGTCCAGATGCGATAATAGCCGCCCAAATTACATCAGGAACTAACGAAAACACAGTTATAATACAATGCATACTTTATTCCTTAAACCACGCTAATTTACCTCACGTTCCATATGAAAATAGTAAATAGTAGCCGTTTACCTATTTATTTTTTACGGTTGCCATTCCTTTAGCCTATCTTGCGAGCGTTTCAAGGCTTCAGGACTGAAAAGATCAGGATGGCGACATACAACGGCTTCAAATGCAAAATCCTGCATTCCCATATCTACGAGTGCTTTGTATCCAGTCGTTTCCTTTGGCCTGTTAACAGCTCTATCCACAGCGATAATGATACCATGACGTTTAATCATTTGCCATGTTCGTGAAGCACGCACATTCTTGCCTCGTTTTGCTGAAAGGACCTTTTCGTAAGCATAGATCGCCTCTAGCGCTTCACGTTCTGCCTCACTGGTTGCACCATGAGATGCAGCACGTAATTCGACTGCTCTGCGACGTGCCTCACGTGCAAGCTCTGGAAGCCAAGCCTCGACATTTATTGCGACTTGTTCGCATTCTTCAGGGGTAGTTAATTTTGATATTCGCTCATCCATAATATTTTCTTCACCCTATGAGATGCCGTTGCTATCTCTTCGGGGCCTCGATCGGACATAACCAAAATTATATCTCCCTTCTCCCTTATTTTCTACCATTCTTATCTTTTTGTCAATCCCGCTGTTTAGCCGCCGCCGGCACGGCGGCGTTCGTTTTTGCTTAAAAACCGCGTTTAAACCCATAAAAAAAGCTCTTTGCCTTTGGCAAACCCCGTCTTCGGCGGACCTGCAAAAATTCTACTCTTTTTCTCCTCAAAATCAACATTTTTCACCTCTTTTAAATCCTAATTTCCCCTCTCATTTTTCACTTTTAACTTTTCATTTTTAACTTCAATTACGTAACTGTGTCCAATTAACAGCTTTCCTGTCGAGTTCGAGGATTTCCGAGCTGTTTATCAGCCATCTTCCATCTGATATTTTCACGAAGTAGAATCTTGCCTTTACAATCAAAAACGGGCTGCCCATCTTTGCTATTTCGCTCTCCTCGGCAAATTTAACCATCGCCTCTGTTGTAAAAGCCGCCTGCTCATTTTCTATCTCTGTTTTTCTGCTCAGAAACGTTACCCTGTCAACCATTGCTGTTTGGAACAGTGCCTGACAGTATGCGATGATGTATTCTTTCGAGCTGTGTGCGGCATCGAAGTAATCGTCTGCGATTATTTCTCGAATCGGCTCGATTTGCTCCTCTTTAAAGGCTTTGATGCCTTTGTTTACCGCACCGAGTATTTTCTCTCTGTCGGTCTGCACGAAATAGGATACCGCGACAGCGGCTATAATAATTGAAAGGGGTATTAAATAATGCCATTGTCGTTTTTTGTCGGGTTTTAGAATATTGAAAAGCCATATTGCCGCCAGCGAGAAAACCGCCACGGCAATTCCTGTGAACGGATATTCGAATACATTCCACATATTTCGACTTATTAAACCACAAATTCACACAAATAAACACAAATTTTTTCATTTCGTATTTAGCCCCTGGTTTTACCGGGGGTTCTCTTCCTCAGATTCTTGTTGCCGCAACTCTGATTTTAGGTACATTTATATGCGGGTTTGGCCTTATTAATATAAAGGAACGGATTATGAGAATATCGGTTGAAGAGGTTTTTGAAACGGTAAAGATGACGATTGAGCAGAATTTCGATATAAGAACCGTTACGCTCGGCGTCAATCTGAAAGACTGTATGGACAGGAATCCTGCCGCGTTTAATAGGAGGATTTATAAGCGGCTTTCGGAAATGGGCAAACGCCTGAATCAATGTGCCGACCAGCTCGAAGACAAGTACGGCATTCCGATTACCAACAGGCGAATAAGCGTAACGCCGGTCGCATTATTGATTGAGCCGCTGCCTCGAAAAATTTCGACGGTTGTCTCTGTTGCCAAAACGCTCGACAGGGCGGCAAAGACTGCCGACATCGATTTCATCGGCGGCTTCGGTGCTCTTGTCCATAAGGGAATGACGAAGGCCGATGAGCTTCTTATCGATTCAATTCCGCAGGCGTTGTCGAAAACTCAGCGGCTGTGCGGATTTCTTAATCTCGCATCGAGCAGGGTGGGTATGAATATGACGGCGATTGAAAAGGTCGGACATATTATTAAAGACCTTGCGGCGAGCAGTAAAAATGGTATTGGCTGCGCGAAGCTGGCGGTCTTTGCCAATGTGCCGGAGGACAATCCTTTTATGGCAGGCGCCCATCATGGGATTGGCGAACCGGATTTTTCGCTTAATATAGGTATATCGGGTCCGGGCGTTGTCAGGGATGTTGTCGCTAATAATCCCAAGTGCGATTTGACGATGTTGTCGGAGGTTATAAAGCGGACGGTTTTCAAAATCACGAGAGCGGGTGAGCTTATCGGCAGGGAAATGGCGGACTTAATGGGTATAGATTTCGGTATTGTTGACATTTCGCTTGCCTCGACGCCCAAGCGAGGCGATTCCGTTGCTCAAATTATAGAGGCGATGGGTGTTTCTCGAATGGGCCGGCCGGGTTCGACGGCGGCCTTGGCTTTGCTTATGGATGCCGTTAAAAAAGGTGGTGCAATGGCTTCGGGAAATGTCGGCGGATTGTCGGGAACATTTATTCCGGTCAGCGAGGATGCCGGAATGATTAAGGCGGTTCGAACTGGTGCGCTTAATCTTGAAAAACTCGAGGCCTTAACAAGCGTTTGCTCAGTCGGCTTAGATATGTTCGCGGTCGGGGGCGATACGCCGGCGGAAGTTATAAGCTCAATAATCGCCGATGAACTTGCAATCGGCGTTGTAAATAACAAAACGACAAGCGTGAGAATTATACCGATTCCTGGCAAAAAGGCAGGGCAAATCGTACACTTCGGCGGACTGCTGGGTTCTGCCCCGATTATGAAAGTACCAAAAACGGCCTCGCCAAACTTCATCAAACGTAAAGGCAGAATACCGGCACAAATACAATCATTGAGAAATTAATGGACAAAGCACTTACGGAATTGATAAGAATCTCGAAGTTTGTCGGTAAAGATACCGATTGGACGCAGGGCGGCAGCGGCAATACGAGCGTAAAAACAGCCGACGGAAAATTTATGTTCATAAAGGCCAGCGGCACGGCTCTTAAAGATATGACCGCAAAAAAAGGGTGGCGAAAAATAAACCTTCAAAAAGCCCGCTCCATAATCAGCGATAAAAAAATCGCTAAACTATCATCTCAAAAAAGAGAGACCGAAATCGCCAATCGCCTCGTTGGCTGTTGCGAGGATAAAATAAAAGGAAACTGCAAGCCTTCCATAGAAGCCAATCTTCATATCTTTTTAGACAGATACGTGATTCATCTTCATCCGATTATGGTTTGCGCATTTTTAATCGCTAAAAACGGGAAGGCTGAACTGGAAAAATTGTTCGCGGACGCAAAGGCGGCGCCTTTATGGGTTTCTTACGCAAAGCCTGGGTACTGTCTTGCGAAAAAGATTTCGGGCCTTTGCCGGAAATATCAGAAAAAATATAAACATCTGCCGCAAATATTATTTCTTGAAAAACACGGATTATTTGTTTCGGCGGCAAGCGCAAAAGAGGCTCTTAAACTTGTCGAACAAGTTATAAACAGGTGCGAGACGAAAATTAACGCCTCGCCGCGGCGGCGACGGCTAAACCGCGAAAAGATAATTGCGCTTTGTGCAGCGCATGATATTTGACGCAGGATTCATTTCTGTTATAATTTCCATATTCCAAATAGAAAGGCATAATATGGCAAAAAGATTTGTCAGGGCGGTTTTCCCGGGTTCGTTCGACCCCATAACCAACGGCCATCTTGACGTAATCAATCGAGGCGTAAAGCTGTTTGACGAGCTGATTATAGCCGTCGGCAACAGCCCGCTGAAAAACCAGCTCTTTACTCTCGAAGAACGAGTCGAGATGATAAAGCCGCTCGTAGCAGGAATCAAAGGCGTAACGGTTCAAAGTTATGACTGCCTGACGGTCGAATATGCCGCCAGCGTCGGAGCAACGGCAATGCTGCGTGGCCTGCGAAACCTTACCGATGTGCAATACGAATTTCAGCTTGCGATGACCAACCGTGCTGTCGCGGGTATCGAAACTGTCTTCGTTATGACCAGCGAAGAGTTCGGATTTACAAGCTCGACCATTATCAGGGAAATCGCAGCGCTTGGCGGCGACATCTCGAAACTGATTCCGCAAAGCGTCTATGAAAAACTGCAAAAGAGGCTTGCCGAAAGAAATATTAAATAGGACACAAAAAATTGTACACGACATCCGTAACAACAACTTTTCGGGCAGGTCATCAGCTTAAATTTTCCGCCTCGGCTGAACCTTACCATATTCACGACTGGCTTGTCGAGGCCGCAGTTAGCGGAGAAGAACTCGACAACAACGGGATGCTTTTCGATTTTAATAAGCTCAAAAAAATTCTGGACGAAATCGTAAGCCCGTTTAACGATAAAAAACTCGAAGATTTGCAATGCTTTAAAAATATGAATACTTCGGCCGAAAATATCGCAAAATACATCTTCGGCCAAATAAAACAAC
This sequence comes from Planctomycetes bacterium HGW-Planctomycetes-1, assembly GCA_002839495.1. Lineage (GTDB taxonomy): Bacteria > Planctomycetota > Phycisphaerae > Sedimentisphaerales > UBA12454 > UBA12454. Next base: position 2,194 of record PGYD01000085.1, on the reverse strand, counting down.
GGCTGCCGATAAACGTAAGTCCTTTATACACAGAGGTTACCGAAGCGGCCGGCTGCAAGGCTAAATACGGTGAAAAAGTGTCTATTTAGTCGCTTTATTTTACTGCCGATATAAGATTGGGTGATTTTTTTAATAGATATTTTCGTATAATAAAGATGGAACGATTATGCAGTGTGAAATTTGCAAAACTAAAACAGCAACGGTTCACCTGACCGAGATTATCAACGGCCAGCGGACTGAAAGCCATTTGTGCCAGAATTGTGCGCAAAAAGAAGGTGTGTCTGTAAAAAGTCAGCTCTCGCTGAACGAACTTCTAAGCTCGCTCATCGCCGCTCATCAGCATACCGATGAAATCGGTGATTCTGAAATATCGAAGAAGGCTTGTCCGGAATGCGGAATAACAATGGAGCAGTTTCGCAAACAGGCGGTGCTCGGCTGCCCGAAAGACTACGATGTCTTCGAGGACGACCTGAAGGATGTTATTGAAAAGACACAGGATAACAATCTGACACACAAGGGTAAAATTCCTGCCAAGGCACAAGCCGACCCGAACGCACAAAATGAAAACAGGGACAAAATTGAAGAGTTGCAAAAGCAATTGAGCCAGGCTGTTAAGAAGGAAGATTACGAACTGGCGGCAAAAATCAGAGACCAGCTAAAAGACCTGCAATGAGACTAACAGATTTAAGTACGAAAACGAGCCGATGGTTCGACCCGAATGTTCCGTTATCGGACATTGTGGTCTCTTCGCGGATAAGGCTTGCGCGCAATCTGGCCGGGCACAGATTTATTTCACGCTGCGACGATGAGGAAAAACAGGAGATTTTGCAAAGGCTTAAGGAAATCATACTCTCGCTTAAGGAACTTGGCGATATCGCTTTTATAGATATCGCAGGCGGAAGCAGTATCGAACGGGATTTTCTTATCGAAAGACAGCTTATAAGCCGAAATCTTGCTATCGGCCGGGGGCCGCGAGGCGTCGTTATCGCCGCGAATGAGCTCTTCGCCGCACAGATAAACGAGGAAGACCATTTAAGGCTCTGCGTACTTGCGCCGGGTCTTAATCTTGACAAATGCTGGGAGCAAATCAGCCGGATTGACGACTGCATAGGCGAAAAAATCGAATATGCCTTCAGCAGGCGATACGGATTTTTGACCGCCTGCCCTACCAATCTCGGCACAGGCATAAGGGTCTCGGTAATGTTGCACCTGCCCGCCCTGAAAATAACCGACCAGCTCAAAAAGCTGTTCGCATCGGCAAAAGATATGAACCTTACAGTTCGGGGACTGTTCGGCGAAGGAACGGAAGCGGTCGGCGACTTCTTCCAGATTTCAAATCAAGTTACGCTGGGCATAAGCGAAGAACAAATCGTCGAAGACTTTCAGACGTTGATAATCCCTAAAATCGTTGAGTACGAAAGAATCGCCCGCGACAGGCTGCTGGTCAAAGACGCCAATATTCTGGACGATAGAATCGCCCGCGCTTTGGCCGTGCTGAAAAACGCAAGACTTATCAGCTCGCACGAAGCGATGTTCCTTTTGAGCAACCTGAGAATGGGTATAAATATGGGCAGAATAAAAGAAATATCAATTAACACGATAAACGAGCTGTTTTTACTCACCCAGCCGGCACACTTGCAGATAAACAAAGGCCGAACACTCAACGCCGAGCAGCGAGATATACTCAGGGCAGAAACGCTGAGAGCAAAATTAAATTAACAATCTGTCTCCTGTTCAGTCCCATAATCCCCTGTTTTTTGCCTAATAATGCCGGTTTTTGCGCGATTTTCGATGTTTTCAGGTCTTTTTTGGGGATAAATTCCTATTTATTTGTTGCAAATTTTCGGCTGTTTTGGTTTAATATTAGCGGTAAATTTATTATTAACAATGAGTAAAGAAGTTGAGTTTATGTATATTAAAAAGTTTCAGGGACATTATTTCATCTCTCGGTAGTAATTCCTGATAAATAGTTGTAGAGAGACAGTTTGTTTATTTTTTTAGTGTTTTTTAGTATTTAAGGAGTAATCACGTGAGTACAGGTAAAGTAAAATGGTTCAACGCAAGTAAGGGTTATGGTTTTATCACACCGGACGACGGCGGCGCCGATTTGTTCGTTCATCACTCGGAAATTAAGGCCCAGGGCTTTAAATCCCTCGATGAAGGTCAAAGCGTTTCGTTCGACATCGGCGAGGGC
>PGYD01000084.1 GCA_002839495.1 Planctomycetes bacterium HGW-Planctomycetes-1 | reverse complement strand
ATGGAGCATAATCGCCATTACTCTTGCCGCAGCGGTAATAATTTTTCAGAACAAAATCAGCCTTTCAGAGCTTGATTATCAGCTTTACATCGCAAAAAATAATCCGGAAACCATAAGGGAATTTCAGGACAACAGCATCACAGAAGCATTAGACCGCACACTGACAAGTCCGCAAAGCAGGAGTTATTTTCAATCGCCTTTTTATCCCGTCGAACCCATAGAGCTAAGGGCCGTCCTGAAAAAGGAAATTCAGACCCGGCTGCTTCTCGACCGCTGGCCCGAATGGTTTGACGAACCGGGCAGGCTCGGCTATCAGGCTGAAAAAAGACGGCTTCTGGCACAATATGAAAACTTTATCAACCCCAAGAAACAATGGTGGAAGCCTGAGGTTCTGCATAACGCGCTGCTTAAAAGCAAAGTCAGAATCAGGCGAATGCCTATCGCGCTCTATTATAAGGGGCTGCTGAGCGAAATGTCGCCGGAACTTAATACTCTCGTTGAGAAAGAAATTCTGCATTTTTATAACAATTATCCACACAGAGAAAACCTCCCGATATGGCACAGGCTTTATTCCGAATATCCAAACAACATAGAATCTATCGAGGCGCGCTGGCGAAGAGCGGTTCATCTGGCAGGAATGAAAGAATTCGATTACGCCCGCCAACTGATAGGGCAGGGCATGGCGATGATTGAAAAAGAGTCGGCAGAAACTACCGAGGCGACCGCTAATGAAATCGAGGCGGTATTCCATAAGCCTGCATCAACGGTAATTACCGATTACGAACTCAAAAAAATCAAAAGAAAACTTCAATACCTTCAATACCTAATCAGCGGCGAAAACCTCGGCAGCGACCCCAAAGACAAAAATCTGCTGGCTCAATTCATTCTTCTGAATCCTCACGATATTCTTTATAAGACGCAGCTCGAAAATCTTCTGAATCAATTAACGGACACAAGTCCGCTGAAAGATAATATCGTTCTGGCACAAACTATGCTTATTTCAGATGTGGTTCTAAGGGCACAAAGGCTCGGCGAGGCCGCAAAAAAATTCGCAGGCACCGACGGCGGAATCCAGGCAAATTTCGAGCAGGCGTCTCTGAAACTTACAATATGGAAAGAACACAGCTTAAGCAATACGGAAAAGGAAAAATATCTGACCGAAGCCAAAAAAGACCTTCAGGATTTCATCAATCACTATCCCGACAGCATTTTCGCAGAGCAGGCCGCCGAAAAACTCGCCGTTCTGCCGGCCCATTAAATTAAGACCTAAACCTTCACAATTTTGCCTGTTTTGCCAAATTTGACTTATTCTTGGGTTTTTAGTATAATAGAATGGTATGCAAAGTAGGATAATCATAAACAGCCAAAATAATGAAGCCCAAATTCTGTTAGTAGGTCGGGGCGACAAAACGGCTGTCGATACATCTAATTGTACCGGTGTTCGATTTCACAGCAGCCCAAATATTTCCGACGCTATCGCCGCCGCATCGGCAAATCAATTTGACGCCATAGCGATAATTCCGGACGATTTCGACAAAGATTTGGTTCCGATTCTCAGAAATTTTCGGCAGACAACTCCAAAATCAAAAATTTTCCTGCTCGTCCAAATGTGGCAGGAACCGTTAGCCGTCGAATTGGCCGCTCGTCCGCTCAACGGCACTAAACTTCTGGACGATTACTATATCTGCCCTGTCGCTTTCGTCGCTGAAAGTGAAGCCCGCCAATCGGTAAAAACCGCAACTCCTGTAAAACAACCTGCCGAAGAGTATCTCGAACGGATTAAAATCCTCGAAAAACTGGTAATGGAAGACGAACTTACGGGCGTGAAAAACAGAAGATTTGTCAGGGAATTTCTCCGTCAGATAATCGAACATTCACAGCAGCAGGCGCTTCAGGCTACTTTGCTCGTGTTCGACATCGACAATTTCAAAAAATACAACGACCTTTACGGTCATTATGTCGGCGATAATATTCTAAAACAGGCCGCTGTTCTAATGCAGAAATGCTGCAGGAAACAGGACGTTGTCGGCAGAATAGGCGGCGATGAGTTCGCTGTGGTATTCTGGAATCTGCCCGCCGATAAAACGGTTGCTTTCGATGCCGAGACGCAAACAGAAAGAAGACGTCTCGAAAGCGAACATCCCAAACAGGTGATAAATATCTGCGAAAGATTCAGAAGAGAATTGAATAAAACCGACCTTCCGGCGCTCGGTGCAGATGGCAAAGGAATTTTGGCTATCAGCGGCGGTTTAGCGACATTCCCGCGGGATGGTACAACCGTTCAGGAGCTGTTCGAGCGGGCAGATGATGCTCTGCTCGAAGCAAAACGCAGCGGCAAAAACAGGGTTTATATCGTCGGAAGCGAAAACCATAAACCGCAACAGGTGTGATTTAAAGCCTGACAACTTCCGTCGGACTTTTAAGTTTGTATTTCACCCCCCGCCATTTTATTATCCTGCCAAACATCGAAGAACAAACACAAAACAGCATAAACCATGACCAAAACAGATTTCCGGCAATATCGGCAATCGCCGCGACTTTCAGCTTCGGCCAATCATCAGGAAAAATCCTAAAAAACATTTTTTGCCTCAGGACCGCACATAAAAACTGTCCCGCAAGAAACAAAAGAGATACGAGCAAAAATATATACCATCCATCAAAAGCCTTATTGTATAAATAAAGAGCGATTGCCGCAAATCCCCAAATTCCTAAAAGAGGATAAAGACTGCTCAAAAGACCCAGCCACCACGTGCCCGGCGCGGTTATTCGTGTGATAAGGAACTGCCGGCGTGCAAATTCCAACAGATTCAAAAAGCCTATCTTTTCATAGGAAGCTACATAGCAGGCAGGCACAAATATAACCCTTAGCCCTGCTTTTTTAGATGCCCGGCTCAATGTCAAATCGTCGCTGGCCGATTTTCCCCATATTTTTTCCATTCCGAGTTTTTTGAATACCTCTACCCGAACAGCCATCGAACCGCCCCATGCGTGATTGAATCTCGTAACGCCGAGGAGCTGGGCGACCTTGGCGTTAAGTATTGATAAAGCCAGTGTCGCAAAATTATTTCTTGTCGGCACATACCATCGATAACCGCCGGTAACGCCGTGCCAGTCTTTGCGAAGCGGATAGACAATTTCGTTGAGCCAGTTTATTCGGACACAGGCATCGGAATCGGCGAACGCGAAGATTTTCACATCCTTATCGGCATTACCGCAGGCATAAAGAAGATTATGCAGTTTTTGGCTGCCCTGCTGCGCTTTACCCGCGACAAGAACCCTGATATCGAACGCTTTTGTCAGATTTTTAAACTCTTCCTTGAGAGCGAGCAATCGGCCGTAGGCGGAATCTTCGGAGCTTTCGGTAACGAATATTATTTCATAATCCTTATAATCAAGCTCGTAAAACGACCTGATATTTCTATCGAATGCGGTATCTATCCCTTTGCAGGGAATAATCAGGGCTGTTCGGGGACGATAAGCGGTGTGATTTTTATCGAATTTTCTCAGTACATATCGATAGTTGCCGACAACCTGATAGATAAAGAGAATCTGCGCCGAAATCGCAGCCGCAGCCAATAAATATAAAAATATCATATCTACCGGTCCCTCAGTAAATACTCGCAATGGGGATAAGAGAATCGACCAGCTTCTTTATCGTATATTCGGCCTTAAGGTCGATGCGGAGCAAATGACCGTGATTATGCTGCGAATCGATGATTATCAGATTTTCATCATTGCTCATCCAGCCGCTCTCCTGCACCTGATGGCCGAGAATAAATAAATCCGCGTCGAGCTGGGCGGCGATAAATTTGAGACTCTCACTGCTTTGTCCTCTGCCCCACGTCAGAAGATAAGCCGAGTTTGGTCTGACAATATCGCTTATTTTCAACTCCCTGTCGAATATCGTAAAATCGAACTTTTCCAACATTCTGTTCGAGGGCAGCGAGTGCGATATCCAAATTCTATTGGGACATCTGACCGCCAGCGGCTGCGAGAAAAGAAACCGCTCAATCGCACTTTCGATTTTTTGGGCGTCTTGTCCGTAACGTCTCTGCATCGCCTCACGCATCGCAGTATTCATTTCCTTGCCGTTTTTCATAACGTCGCTGTTGTTTATGAAAGCGGTATCGTGATTGGCAAGAATGAAGTGAACCCTGTCGGGATACTCTATTTTCAGCCTGACGGCGTCGGCCAGCACTTCGAACGAAAGACAGCCGCCTTGTTCGTCTTCCGGCCCGCCGTGTATGATTTCCTGCAGGACAAGATGCCTGTCGGGATTTTCTTCAAGTTTTGAGTAAGAAACAATCCGCTCGAAATTACGTTTATGACCGTGAATATCACCGGCGACTACCACGTCTCCGGCCTTCGGCAAAACTATCAAATTAGCCTTGCGGCACTTATCCCGCTCATTAGCGGCTATTCCATCTTCAAGCAGTTTGACAAATTCTTCCGCCATTATTGATTACCCAGTTTTTTGGTAAAGATACTGTGAATCAGAAGGTCGAGTCTTGAAATAACTTCCGCCATCGTAGCAGGACGCCTTTCGGGCTCTTCCTTAACACAATCCATAACAAGTTTGGAAACACCTATCGGTATTCTGTTATACATTTCGTGCGGAGCGGCAAAAGCACGCTGAGGAACGACAGCCGCAAGGTCGTGGGCCGCCTGCGGTATTAATGTCGGCACATTTTTGCCTGTCATCGCCCAATACATCGTAGCGCCGAGATTAAAAACATCGGTTCGCTGGCTGAGGTGTTTTCTCTTTACTTGTTCGGGAGCGATATAATCAGGCGTACCCTGTATTCGCGGTTTTATCGTGCCGATTTTGCAGCCCTGTCCGAGGTCGATTATTTTAATGGCGCCGGATTCATTTATAAGGATATTGTTGGGCTTGATATCGCAATGAATATAGCCCTGCTGATGCATAGCATTAAGGCCGGTTGCCACCATTCGAAATACCAAAAGAACATCGCCGAGACTTAGCGATTTATACTTTTCAAGGGTTTCGCCTTCGAACATCTCCATCGAAAGCAGCAGTTCTTTGACCTTAAGCATTTTGCGTATTTTAATCACTTTATAGCATTTACGAAGGTACGGATGATTGAATGCCTGTGCAACTTTGTATTCGTTTTCCATTTGCTCGAATATTCTGACATCTTCCGGCTTTTCATATACGGTTCGTTTAAGTGCGACCGTATCGCCGGTTTCCTCGTCCCGCGCAAGGAAAATCGTGCTGCGGGCCCCTGTCCCGAGCTTCTTTATTATTGTAAACCCTTCTAATTCAAGCCTGTCTATCGCCATAAGCTCTTTACTATAACAATCTTATTGAAAATATAAATAAAAAAATAACCCTGAAATCCTTTTGCATTCTGCGATGAAAACAGAAAACAGCCGGCAGCATTACGAATAACGCTGCAAACTGTGAACCTTAAACTATTTATACAACTCCCCGAGTAGGACTCGAACCTACGACCTAGCGGTTAACAGCCGCTCGCTCTACCGATTGAGCTATCGGGGAAAAACTCATAAACCACAAATTTTCACATTTTTACCTGTTTTTGTCAAGAATAAAGACTATGCCTCGTCAGAAAAATCCTTTTGGGAAAAACAAAGTCCGAGAAAACTGTTTTTGAGGGATTTTAAAGCCTGCCCTACGGACAAAAATACCGTTTTTCGATTTTAAGCCAATTGTCGGCAAATTCCGCAAAATCCAGATTGTTGACTATGTCGTCGGGGACTATATCTGCTTCGGCGCCGGCAGTCAGCCATTCTTCGGCTATTCGGCTTAAATCATATCCATCTACAATATAGTCCGTATTGAAGTCTCCCGTTAAGGGCGTCAGAAGCTCAAAAGCTAAACCGTAAGAACGGCTTTTTGAAGTGATATTATGCAGAGAAACAGTGTAATTCCCATCGGCGGGAAGGCGTATATCTACTTTCTCAAGATTATTCACATCGTCAATTTCAGAAAAAATCGGTTCTCCTTCAGGGCCTTTGACCGTTACATCAATATTAAATAACGGCGATTCCAAACTATAGTTAGGGCCTAACTTTGTAATGGCACAATTCCAGGTAACTGTCAGGACAAGCCTTTCATTTTTATTGCCTGCTATCAAATAAGTATGAGTAGCAGATGGACTTATCGTATCATAAGCCCAGCCTGCGGTTGATGTAATGACTGTTGCGTCTTTGCTAATTTTTCCTGCGGAAAGCGTATTGACAGCCCTTAACACATCGACCCGTCCATATCCCCTTTCATTATGCCATGTATTATTCGGGTCGGCAGGATTGGTAGAATCGCCGTTTTTACGGTCGATATTTGGAAAAGCCGAATTAACTATTACAGCTTTTATAACCTCATTACGGCCGTCATCCGCCTCCGTTGTCTGGTTTGCATATTCGAGCAAAAGAGCCGCTACGCCTGCCGTATGCGGAACAGCCCAGCTCGTCGCACCGGAGCCCGAAGTCGTGTACCAGTAATCATTCGAGCTGCCGCTATAACCCGGAGCAACCTGATATGTTGACGGCGCCATAATGTCCGGTTTTCTTCTGCCATCAATCGTAGGCCCCGGACAGGTAACCTCTCCAACTCTGGAATAATCGTCTGCCACAATGTCCTCTAAACCGCCTGTGGTTATACCGTTGTAGCCGTCGCCGAAAACTGAAACATTGGAATAGTTATTACCGGCGGCATTGGCAAAAACAATATCATAATTTGCAGCGTAATAATCATACATTCGCGACCAGCTCGGGTCCTCATCCGGAGGCAATTGAAAACCAGTTACAATTACTTTGCAGCCAATAGCCATTAGATCATCTAAAGCGTTTTGAAGCCAAGTACGACTGACGCCATCATTATTATCAGCAACTCTGCAGCAACGAATTTCCGCATCGGGGGCAACGCCGATATCATAAGGATGATTATAACTGCCTTTGCTTTTGATAATTCCCGCAAAAGGAGTATCGTGATAATTATAACCAATCCCGTCGCCGCTATAGTCATAATTAAAAACGGTATTAGGCTCGAAAGCAAGATGAGTTGTAAGGACATTTCTGGCGGTAATAAGCCCAATTTTTATCCCCTTGCCGGTGATGCCGAGCTCGTGAACGGCCTGCGCATTGGAGCCGTTGACCCCTGTCGAGCCCTGCAAAGCATATACATTGCCGCAAATAACCGCTAAAAGCAGCAATATTATCGGACAATGTCTGTCTAAATATACTCTTCTCACCGCCTCCGTCCTTTGATGAGGATTATACCAAAAATGTGGGAAAAATTCAATATAACCGGGCTGTTATATTAGGGGAAACTGGGTACATTCCATTAAAAAATAGGGTTCATCACGCGTTATATAATCCGGCCCAAGCCGGTCCATCATCAGCGGTAATCCGACAAGTTCCGTACCCACCCCAGGATTACTTTTCTCAACTGTTTGTGCTGTTTATGAGTCGTACGTCTAATCCTTATCGGTGGTAGCGA
>PGYD01000083.1 GCA_002839495.1 Planctomycetes bacterium HGW-Planctomycetes-1 | reverse complement strand
TAGCGGCATCCTTTCGATAAAAGTTTGTAAAATCGTTTGCTATAATCAATCATCGGCATAACCTATGACTTAAATGTATTCTTTTCTACAGAGCAATATGAGAAATAAAATCTGAATAAAAAGAAGGTGCGGGATGAGAAATAACGGACGTTTTGGACAATTCGGCGGGTTTTATGTTCCTGAAGTGCTTATCCCTGCCCTTGAGGAAATGGAACAGGCTTTCTATAAATATTACAAAGACGAAAAATTCGTCGCCGAACTTGATACGCTCTATCGTGACTATGCCGGCAGGCCGACCCCTTTGTATTACGCTACCCGTTTCAGCGAGCTGGTAGGCTTTAAGGTCTATATCAAACGTGAGGACCTTCTTCACGGCGGAGCGCACAAGGTCAATAACTGTCTCGGTCAGGGACTGCTCGCAAAGTATATGGGCAAAACAAAACTGATTGCCGAAACTGGTGCAGGCCAGCACGGCCTCGCGACCTCGATGATTGGCGCTCTGTTCGGAATGCAGACGAAAATTTTTATGGGCACGGTCGATGTTGAACGCCAGAGCGTAAACGTCCACAAAATGAAACTCTGCGGTGCGGAAGTTATTCCCGTCAAAGGCGGAACGGAAACATTAAAAGATGCCATCAACGAAGCTCTTCGTTATTGGACGGCGAATGTTGCTGATACTTTTTATTTATTCGGTACCGTCTGCGGCCCGCATCCGTATCCGACAATCGTAAAACATTTCCAAACCTGCATCGGCACCGAAGCCCGCAAACAATGCCTTGAAAAAATCGGCAGATTGCCTGATATCGTTACCGCCTGTGTCGGCGGCGGGAGCAACGCCATAGGTATTTTCAGTGCGTTTTACGATGATAAAAATGTCAAACTCATCGGCGTCGAACCTGCCGGCAAAGGTATCCAGACCGGCAAACACGCCGCTCCGCTTGCCGCAGGCAGCGTCGGAATTCTGCACGGAACAAAGATGTATCTTATGCAGAACAAAGAAGGACAGATTCTCGATACCGAATCAATCTCCGCCGGCCTTGACTATCCCGGCGTCGGTCCGGAACATTGTTCACTTAAGGATACCGGCAGGGCCGAATATGTCGCCGTTGATGATAAAGCCGTACTCGATATTTTCGACATATTTACAAAATGCGAAGGTATTTTACCGGCGCTGGAAAGCTCTCATTCTCTCGCCTGGATTTACAGCCAAAAAGGAAAACTGCCTGCCGATACGGTTGTCGTTGTTAATCTTTCCGGCCGGGGCGACAAAGACGTTGATATAGTCGAAAGGAATAGAAAGTGAAATCATATAAGCAGACTTTCGCTGAATTGAAGCACGCCGCCTTGATACCATTTTTCGTCATAGGCGACCCTGATTTCGATACGAGCCTTGAAATTGTAAAAGCCGCTATTGATGCCGGTGCCGATGTCCTCGAACTGGGCATCGCCTTTTCAGACCCTATCGCTGACGGCCCGACAATTCAAAAAGCCGACATCCGTGCGCTCAGTTCCGGTATAACTGTCGAAAAAGCCAAAGACTTCATCAAAAAAGTAAAAGCCTATAAGGATATTCCTGTCGGTCTTTTGATGTATTACAATCTTGTTTATCAATACGGCATCGAAAAGTTTTTTACCGATTTCGCCGCTGCCGGCACAAACAGCGTTCTTGTGGCTGATTTGAGTATTGATGACGTTGATGAAATTTACACCCCTGCGCAGAAAGCGGGTCTTGATACGGTTTTTATGGTAACGCCTAATACAGAAACGGACCGTGCCAAAAAAATCGCTGAAAAATGCACAGGCTTTATTTATACCGTCTCGCTGCTCGGTGTAACCGGCGGCAGAGATACGCTTTCCGATATGATTAAGCCCCTGCTCAGCAGGTTGAAGTCCATTACGGATGTGCCTGTTTGCGTCGGTTTCGGTGTGAGTAAGCCCGAACACGCGGTCGAATTGGCAAAGGCCGGCGCCGATGGCGTCATAATCGGCTCAAGAATCGTAAGAATCATCGAGGAAAACCTTAACGACAAAAAATCCATTCCCGCAAAGGTTAAAGCATTTCTGAAACAGATTAAAGAGGCAATCGAAAGAGTATAGCCTGTCAGGTAATATTCTGTTCGATAAAGCTCGTATCCACCTTGTTTTGCAGATACCTGTTATGTGACAGGATTTTATGACATACCGGGATTGTGGTCTTAATCGGCTCGATCCTAAATTCGCTCAAAGCTCGTTTCATCGTTATTATCGCCTCGTCTCTCGTTGGCCGATGCACAATCAATTTCGCAATCATCGAATCGTAATGCGGCGAAACCATCGCCCCCTGGAAAATGTGCGTATCGACCCTTACGCCCATTCCGCCGGGCAGGATAAACTTTTCGACCTTTCCCGGGCAGGGCGAAAAATTACGCGCCGGGTCTTCAGCGTTAATTCGGCATTCTATCGCGACGCCGTTATGTTCGATATCTTTCTGGCGAAGATTAATATTCTGACCGCCTGCGACCTTAAGCTGCATCTTTATCAAATCGACTCCCGTTACCATTTCCGAAACCGGATGTTCGACCTGAATTCTCGTATTGACCTCGATAAAATAAAATCTTTTGTCCCTGTCTAACAGAAATTCGACCGTCGCGGCGTTTTCGTAATTCGCTTCCTTTATCACCTTAATCGCCGACTTGCACAGTTCTTCGCGCGTATGCTCGTCAAGCACCGGGCAGGGCGATTCTTCGATTAACTTTTGATGTCTTCGCTGAATCGAGCAGTCTCGCTCGAAAAAGTGCAATACATTGCCCGACTTATCGGCCATAATCTGCACTTCGACGTGCCGCGGCTCGACAACAAATTTTTCCAGATAAACCGTCCCGTCCTTAAACGCGGCCTCAGCTTCGTTTTTTGCGGTCGCGAATGCGTTTCGCAGGCTGATATCGTTATGAGCCACCCGCATTCCTCGCCCGCCGCCGCCCGCCGCAGCTTTGATTATCACCGGATATCCGATTTTATTGGCAAGTTTTATCGCTTCTTTTTCGTCTTTAATCTCGCCGTCCGAGCCGGGCACTACCGGAACGTGCGCCTTTTTCGCAAGCTCTCTTGCCGCCACTTTATCCCCGAGCATTTTCATCGACTCCGGCCTCGGCCCGATGAAGACTATATTGCAGTCCGCGCAAATCTGTGCAAAGTGTGCGTTCTCTGCTAAAAATCCGTAACCCGGATGAATCGCCTCGACATCGGCGACTTCCGCTGCGCTGATTATCGCCGGGATATTAAGATAGCTTTGTGCCGGACTTGCCGGCCCGATGCAAACCGCTTGGTCTGCAAGCTCGATGTACGATGCGCCCCTGTCCGCTTCGGAATATACGACTACCGATTCGATGCCCATCTCGCGGCAGGCACGAATTATTCGCAGTGCTATTTCGCCTCTGTTGGCTATAAGGATTCTCGAGAACATTTGTTTATCCGCAGAAAATAAAAATCGGCATCAATCCGGCCTGACCTTGAACAATACCTGGCCGAATTCGACCGTCTGTCCGTTGGAAAGCATAACCTTTTCGATTGTGCCGTCCGTCTCAGCCTTTATTTCGTTCATCACTTTCATCGCTTCGACGGTGCATACTACCGTATCTGGTGTTACATGGTCTCCGACTTTAACGTAAGGCGGCGAATCAGGACTCGGCGACGAGTAAAATGTGCCGATTATAGGCGATTTGATATCGACGAGCTTGTCATCAACAGCCGGTGCCGTTCCCGCAGCCGGTATTGCCGCTGGCGCCGCCGGGGCCTGTACCATACCCGACCCCGGACGCTTGAGATGTATCTTATTGTCGCCATCGACAATTTCTACCTCGACAAGGTCCTTTTCTATCATAAGGTCGATTAACTCCTTGACCCTCTTTAAATTGTTTGTTTTTTCATCGCCCATTACTAAATCCTTAAAAATTTATCCGCCTTCGGCTTAGCAAATCTCAATCCGAAAGCCCCCAACTTTATGTTGGGGGTTAGTTTAGTCGTCGCCGGTACGGCGACGCAGTTCAATAAGTATAGTAAAAATCGCCGTTTTTGCAAATGAAAATTAAAACAGCTTAAATTTGAACTTTTCCCGCTTGTGTGTATAATTGCGTTGTTGTCATTGCGAGCCCTTAAGGGCGAAGCAATCTCAACCTTTCGGATGAGCCGGAAACAAACAGGAATAATAATGACCCCAAATAAATTATCTGAACTTTTGAGCAGGCAAATCGTCTTTGGCGACGGTGCGATGGGCACAATGCTCTACGCCAAAGGCGTTTTCATCAATACCTGCTTCGAAGAGCTGAATTTGTCCCGTCCCCAGCTTGTCGTCGAGATTCACGACCTGTATATCTCGGCCGGCAGTGATTTTATCGAGACCAACACTTTCGGCGCAAATGAATTTAAGCTCGCAAAGTTCGGCCTTGCCGACAAGACCGCGCAGATTAACGCCGCCGCCGTCAAAATCGCAAAACAGTCTGCCAACAGAGCCCGGAGCGAAAGCGACGGGAAAGTAATCCTTGTCGCAGGCGGCATCGGCCCGCTCGGCATCGACATCGCGCAGGGTGGCCGAATAAGCGAAAAGGAAATAATAAGTATTTTCACAAATCAGATAAATACCCTTGCACAAACCGGTGCGGACTTTCTTTTATTTGAGACTTTTCACAATCTCAGGGAATTGCTCATCGCGATAGGTTGTGCGGTAAAAACCTGCAATCTTGAAATTGTCGCGCAAATGACAATAAACGAAAACAATGAAACCCTCTACGGCGACAAAATCGATTTTGCCATCGCGAAAATTTCTCAGATTTCCCGCGTCGCCGCCGTAGGCCTTAACTGTTCCATCGGCCCGGCCGCAATGCTCGAAACTATCACTCTTATAAAAAAAGCGACTGCGAAACCGATTTCGCTCCAGCCAAACGCCGGCCTGCCCCAGGGCATCGACGGCAGAACCGTTTATATGTGCAATCCTGAATATATGGCTGAATACGCAAAACGCTTCTACGAAAACGGCGTAAAAATTATCGGCGGCTGCTGCGGCACTACGCCCGAGCATATCAGGCAAATGGTCAAAACCGTCAGACCGCTGCACAAAGCCGATTTAAGTGCCGCCGTGATTGAAGTAAAACCGTCACCGAAACAGGCCATCGCCCAAAAACCAGTCGAGCTGAAAGATAAATCTAAAATCGGCGAAAAACTCGCCTCAGGCCAAAAAATATATTCGATTGAAATTTCACCGCCCAAAGGCACCGATGTTTCGCAGCTTATCGAAAAGGTAAAACTCTGCGAAAAGTACGGCATCGACGCCGTCAATATCCCTGACGGCCCGCGCGCAAGCTCGAGACTAAGCGCAATGATAACCGCCGTCAAAATCCGCCAAAGCTGTAATATCGAAACTCTCCTGCACTTCTGCTGCCGCGACAGAAATATAATCGCGATGCAGTCCGACCTGCTCGGAATACAGGCGATTGATTTAAAAAATGTCCTGATAATCACCGGCGACCCGCCTAAACTCGGCGAATTTCCAGATGCCACCGCCGTCTTCGACCTTGACTCGATTGCACTTACGAAAGTCGTCAGTAATCTAAATCGCGGCATCGACATCGCCGGCAACAGCCTTTCAGTGCCGACCTCGCTTGTTATTGGAGTGGGCGCAAACCCCGCCGCCTCCGATTTGGACAGAGAAATAGCACGATTCAGAAAAAAGGTAGAAGCCGGCGCAGAATTTGCGATAACCCAGCCTGTTTTTGATGAAAACAGCTTCTTTAAATTCCTCGAATTGACAAAGGATTGTAAAATTCCGGTAATCGCCGGCATTTGGCCTTTCACAAGCTATAAAAATGCTGAATTTATGGCTAATGAAGTCCCCGGCGTTGTCGTCCCGCAAAAAATTCTTGAAAAAATGTCCCGCACGAAAGACGCCAAAGACGGCCGGAAAATGGGCGTGCAAATTGCGGTTGAATTGATGGATAAAATAAAGGATAATGTCGCAGGCTTTGCGATAAGTGCGCCGTTCGGAAACGTAAATATGGCTCTTGCCGCAGCCGGTAAAATCGATGTTTCGTTGTCATTCTGAACGAAGTGAAGAATCTCATTTTTTTTGAAAGATTTAAATATGGATGAAACCCAATTAAAAGTTACTTTACTGGCCATTACTCCTGACGCCGAAAAGCTTATCGAAGAGGCGGGAAGAACCTGCTATCTTAGTTTCGACAAAATCGGCGCAAATTCCGCAAGCGATTTCATCCAGCGGTTAATCAAAATGGGACACGATTCTCCTTTGGAGCACGCCTGCGCGACTTTCAGAATAGAAAACTGCTCACGAGCAATGACGCATCAGCTTGTCCGGCACAGATTAATGAGCGTCTCCCAGCAGTCGCAAAGATATGTCGATGAGGAAAATTTCAATTTTGTCGTTCCGCCGACTTTGCCGAAGGAAAATGTCGATGAATTCCGCGCCGATATGGAAATCATCAGGCAGATGTATAAGAAATGGCGGGATAAGGGTTTAAAGAGGGAAGACGCCCGTTTTGTCCTGCCGAACGCCTGTACGAGTGAAATCGTCATAACCGCCAATTTCAGGGAATGGCGGCATATCATAAAAATCCGCACAAGCCCAAAGGCTCAATGGGAAATCAGAATCGTCTGCACCGAAATATTCAGGATTTTGAAAAAACACGCCCTGGACTGTTTCAGCGATATCGAAATCGGGAAAGAACACCTCGGCGACACACAATAATTAATACAATGTCATTCCCGCGAAAGCGGGAATCCACGTTTCCGTTTACCCACCGCAGGCGGGCAATCTTATTCAAAGTTCAACGTTCGACGTTCAATGTTGGATGTTCTTATTGAAACTTGAAAACTGATAATTTTTCTCAAAAACCTCTTCGAAGTTATAAACTTCGTTAAATTCCTCAATAGTATCTTCCGGCCTGGCGTGCATCCATTTATTTTCGACCATAATATACACGATATTTCCGAAATCGTTTGTGGATTTTATGCCGAGTTGGTTTAAAACGACCTTTGCCATTCTGCCCCATTTCTCAGAGGCAAACTCTGCAAGGCTATAACAAAGCTGTTTTCCCGTTACGTGGTGCGGCCCTTCGTTTTCAACTTCATCGCCGTAATGTTTTTTTACGGTTCGGGCGAGCCCTTCCTGCACAAACTCGAACGCCCGCAGCGAATACCGCCCGTCCAGTTCCGCGATTTCCTTTATACCCTTTTTCATATTTTTTAAGCCGCCGAGTTTTATTTTTTATTTCTTTATTATAGCCAAAGAGCTCTTTTTTAGCCACAGAGAACACAGAGTTCACAGAGATATTTTTTCATGTTAAGCCAGTTTATTATTTCAACATAATTTCTCGCAAAGCCAACGTCTCCATAAGACTTGGTTCTGAATTAAAGAGCGAATATGCCGTAATATTCATTGAATCTAATTTTTTAAGTACCTTTCGTTGTTCTGATATAGGGATGTTGTATTTAATCAGAATGTCCGCCCCTTCCTCTTCTTCTTCAACA
>PGYD01000082.1 GCA_002839495.1 Planctomycetes bacterium HGW-Planctomycetes-1 | reverse complement strand
TTCCCATTGTTTTGCCTCCGACAAATATTATCCTTTGCTGGCATTATCGGCAAAACAACAGGCTTATCTTCATATTATTAACCATGACAGAGTACTAGTCATATCCTTCCTAAAGGGGAAATGACATTAAATCTTTCGACATGGCAAGAAGAACCTTTTCCTATAAATATGCACGTTCAAGCACAAACGATTGCCTCTGGTTATTTGAAAGGAAAAATATTTCAAGGGAAATTTGAAGCAATTCTTACTTATAACGAAATCAACTTAAAAGTTTGTTTGAAGGGTGATTTTCAAGCAAATTTGGCTTAAAATCCAGAAATAGATTAAAAAACAATGTCAAATAAAAATGGATTCCCGATCCCTAAGGGATAAATTTCGCGGGAATGACCTCGGTGAAATAGCAAGCATTTCATGGGGTAAGCGGTGCTGCCGTACCGGCAACGGCTAAACAAACGACCCCGATTAGATAACTTCGCATCTGACAGGGCAAGCAAACCCCGCCATCGTGATGGCGGGGCTAAACGCGTTGCCGTCTTCCGTGCCGGAAGCGGCTAAACGAAACGTGGATTCCCGAACAGGTCGGGAATGACAAAAAGAACGGCGTCGCCGCAACGGCGACGGCTAAACAAACGACGGACCCCCGGTACCCCGATGGGATAGTTGCGACATCCCACAGGGCAGGCAAGCCCGGGGGTTAACCTTTCAATGATTTGACGGTGGGCAGAGTTTGAAACTGCTCGATTTTAAAATCTTTTGTGAACTGGGCGACGATATTTGCGATTTGCTCACTACTGGTTTCGTGAAACACGGCATATAAATTATACGGCCAATCGGGGCCTGCTGCCTTTCTTTCGATACAATGGCTAACCTGAGGCAAAGAACATAGAAAATTCACAGCAGATTGAAAAACATCATTAGGATTGAGATTGCCCGCCTGCGGCGGGTAAACCACACCTACGGCGGGTAAACTTCGCTACGCTCGCAATGACAGAGGTTTAATTAGATAGCGTCGAGCGAATCCCTGATTTTTTCATAGAACTCGGCGTATTTGTCCTTATCTTTGGTCTTACGGAAGCTGATTGCCGATTCGGGGTGCCTGTTCAAAATACCGGTAACCATAAACGGAATCAAATAGCCCCACTCAAGCTCCTGTCTCATCGGAATCATATAATCTTCGATAACCTTTAGAACCGGCGTCAGGCTGAATTTCGGATTTTTCAAAAAGCCTATAATCAATTCGAGGGCACAATTTCCTGCGCCTCTGCCGATGCCGTAAAGCGAAGCGTCAACGTAATTGGCGTTGTGAATGATTGCCTCGATTGTATTGGCAAAGGCAAGCTGCTGATTGTTATGACAGTGAATGCCGATTTCCTTGCTCGCGGGCAGATGCTGACGGTAGAGCTTGACCATATACTCTATTTGCTCGCAGTAGAAATAACCGAAGCTGTCAACAACATAGACAACGCCGACGGGCGTTTCGGCAAGCTGGTCGATTGCTTCGATGAGGTCTTTCTCGATTTCAGTCGATACGGCCATTATATTTACCGTAGTTTCATAACCTAAATCGTGGGCGATTTTGACCATTGCAATTGCCTTGTCGATGTCTTTTACATAAGTTGCGACGCGAATCATATCGACAGGACTTTTATCGACGGGCTGAAACTGCTGCTCTTTTACGCGGTGGGCATCGACCATAATCGAGATTTTCGTATTCGATTCGATGCCGTCGATGATTCTGCTGATTTTTTCATCGTCGCAGTATTTCCACGGGCCGTAGTTCGCCTCGGGAGCAAGCGACCTGCTCGAACGATAGCCCATCTCCATATAGTCGATTCCGGCTTCTGAAACAGCTTTATATGCCGCGCGGACGAATTCATCCGTGAAATAGTGATTGTTAATTAAACCGCCGTCCCTGATGGTACAGTCAAGAACCTTAATTTTTTCTCTGAACATTTTTTCTTCCTTTAAAATTAAAAAATACCGCTCACTAACGTTCGCGGCTCTGTTGATTATTTCTGCCTTAATAAAATATCTATCGTTTCTTCAACAACTTTACGTTCTACATTATGTGCGAATCGGTCGTTTCTGCACAATACCTTTCCTGTTTTTTCGAGCAGAACGAAAGGCGGCCATTTCTTAACGGCTTTTTTATCCCTCTTTACCGCATCGAGGATTTGCTTTTTAGTTATCGATTTCGGGATTTTCAGGCTGATATCGAGTTTGGCGAAAAGGTTTTTCAGTTCCTCAAGTCTTTTTTCGTCTGCAAGGCCGCGTTTCTGCTCAATGATATTGGCAGCGATAATCCCGATAGCTACGGCCTGGCCGTGCAGAATTTTATAATTACTGGCCGATTCGACCGCGTGGCCGATTGTATGGCCGTAGTTGAGAATCCGTCTTTTATTCTTTTCGTAAGGGTCGGCCTCGACGACAGAGGCCTTTATCTGACAATTTTTAACGGCGATATATTCGAGCGGTTCGGATTTTCGGGCGAGAATCGCCTTGAGATTTTTCTGCAAATACTTCAGATATTTTTCATCGGCGATAAGGCCGTGCTTAATCGACTCGACAAGTCCCGTGTTGAACTGTTCTTTATCGAGAGTCTCCAGTGTGCGGACATCGATAAAAACAGCGGCGGGATTTTTGAACGCGCCGAAGGCGTTTTTACTGATTGAGGAATCGACGCCTGTTTTTCCGCCGATAGCCGAATCCGCCTGCGATACCGTAGTTGTCGGAATCTGGATTACAGGGACGCCACGCTTATAGATAGCCGCGACAAATCCTGCGATGTCTCCGACGGTTCCGCCGCCGAGCGCGATTACGGCACAATCCCTGCCGAGCGTTCTTTTCTCCATTTCCTCGATGATTTTTATGACGGTTTTTATATTCTTGGATTTTTCGCCGGCGGGTGAAATTATAAATCGCGGCAGTTGTTGTCTGCCGAGAAAATTTTTAAGATGCTTTGTCTTTGCGATATTGGCATCGGTAATCAGAAAAAGCTCTTTGCCGGGCATAGCCTTTTTGATTTGCGGCAGAACTTCGGACAGAAAGCCTGAGCCGACAGCAACGCAATAGCTGCTTTTCGGACAAGATGGGATTTTAACCTGAATTTTTCGCATATTTGTTTTGCCGAATCTAAAACTGCATTTCGACCGAGATATTATAATTTTCTATTTTTTTTCTTCCGCCGAGGTCCTTGAGCTCAATAAGAAAGGCGATGGCTTCGACTTTTCCTCCGATTTTTTCGATGAGTTTGCAGGCGGCGGCCATAGTTCCGCCTGTCGCCAGCAGGTCGTCAACCATCAAAACCTTCGAGCCTTTTTTTACCGCATCGCTGTGAACTTCGAGCGTGTCCGTGCCGTATTCGAGGTCGTAAGTGACAGATTCTGTCTTGTGCGGCAGTTTGCCTTTCTTGCGAATCGGTACGAAGCCTGCGCCGAGATTCACCGCGACCGCTGAACCGAAGATAAATCCTCTTGCCTCGACGGCGGCGACGTAGTCTATTTTTGCGTTTCTGAACTTATCGGATATGGTTTTGACAGCCTCGGCAAAGGCTGCGGCGTCGGCCAAAAGCGGGGTAATGTCCCTGAACAGAATACCTTTTTTGGGCCAATCAGGTATATTGCGAATGTAATTAGTAAGATTTAGCTCGCTTTTTTCCACTCTTTAAACAGCCGAAAAATACTATTCATAACTCATAAGCTCATTGAGCCGGTTTAAGGCGCTCTGCTGGAGCTGCCTGACTCTCTCACGAGTCAGACCCAGTTTAGCACCGATTTGCTTCAATGTCAACGGTTCATTACCGTCGATACCGAAGCGGAGCTTGAGTATCTGGGCCTCCCGCGATTCGAGCTTGTCGAGCATTTCGACTATTTTTTTGAGTTCCTCGGAATTGGTGATTTCATCTTCCGGCAGATAAACCGATGTCTGTTTGAGCGCATCGTGAAAAGTTTGATGTGTTTCGGGCGATTCGGTCTCTAACGAGGTATTTATCGAATCTGCAATTTCCTTTATGGCGACTATCTTCTTTACCGGCAGTTTCATCTCTTTTGCAATCTGCTCAACGTTGGGAATATCGGCAAGCTTCGCCTGCAAATCGGCAACGACCTGCCTATATTGATTTACAAGTTCGACCATATATGTCGGCACCGAAAGCGGGCCGCTGTCGAGCAGAAGCGCGCGCTTGATTGTCTGCTTAATCCACCATGCGGCATAAGTGCTGAACCGCACGCCGACGGACGGGTCGAACGAATCGACCGCGCGGATAAGGCCGAGATTTCCTTCCTCTATTAGGTCGCCCAGAGACATCTTGCCTGTGGCGAATCTTTTGGCGATGCTGACAACCAGTCTTAGATTGCTTCTTACAAGATGGTCGCGGGCTTCGGGGTCGTCATCTTCGATTATCCGTTCGGCAAGGTCGCATTCCTCCTGCCAGCTCAGAAGCGGAGACTCGTCTATTTCAGTCAAATACTCTTTTATAGTCGTATCAAAAACCGTCATTTGCAGACTCCTTTTATAGGACTTTAATCAAAGCTTTTCCTGCGCAGTTAATATCGTCCAAAAAGGGTGCTGTGTTAATCAACAAAAAGGCCGTCCTGATAAATCGGAACGGCCTTTTGAGCTTTTATATCTCTATTTTTTTACTCTGTTTTTTCAGTTTCGTCTTTCGGTTCGTCAGACGATTCAGATTCTTCTTTCAGTATTGGAATCATAAGCCCGTCATTGTTGGGAGCGTTCTTTTCTTCCTTTTGTTCCTGTTGCTCTTTTTGCTCCGGCTGGTCGGATAGATTATGGGCTTTCTCGGCGGCCTGTTTCTGGTCGTCCTCTGCCCATTTTACTCTCCGCATTGAAAGACCGATTTTTCTCGAATCGCTGTCAACCCTGAGGATTTTTACTTCGACTTCCTGCTGCGGCTTTATGACATCCTGCGGGTTATCGATTTTGTGGTCGGCAATTTCCGAGATGTGGAGCAGTCCTTCGAGGTCCGGTTCGAGTTCGACGAATACGCCGAAGTTCGTAATCTTGGTTACGACGCCTTTTACAATCTGGCCCGGCAGATATTTTTCCGGAATGGCGTGTGCCCAGGGGTCTTCTGAGAGCTGTCTTATGCCGAGCGATATTCTCTGCTTTTCCTCATCGACTTCGAGGACGACGCATTTTACCATTTGGTCTTTCTGGAGCGCTTCGCCGGGATGATTGTATTTTTTCGTCCAGCTTATATCTGAGATGTGAATCAGGCCGTCGATGCCAGGCTCGATTTCGACAAAAGAGCCGTAGTTCGTAAGGCTTGTTACTTTTACCTCGACGATTGTGCCCGGCGGATACTTCTGCGAAGCAACCGCCCACGGATTGGATTCGAGCTGCTTGACGCCGAGCGATATTTCCTGTTTCTCGCTGTTAACGTCGAGAATGACAACGTCAATCTGGTCGCCGAGCTTGTAGAGGTCGCCCGGATGATTAATTTTCTTCGTCCAGCTCATCTCGCTAATATGGACAAGACCTTCGACGCCCTCTTCGAGTCTGACAAAAATGCCGTAGTTCATCACATTAACGACGGTGCCTTTTACCTTTGAGTTCTTCGGATAGCGTGTTTCTATATTTTCCCACGGGCTCGGGCTTTTCTGCTTGAGGCCGAGCGAGACTTTTTCGCTTGTCTTGTCGACGCCGATAACCATACATTCGATTTCCTGGTCGAGACGTACGACTTCGGATGGATGCGATACTCTGCCCCAGCTCAAATCAGAGATATGCAAAAGGCCGTCAAGGCCGCCGAGGTCAACAAAGACTCCGAAATCGGCGATATTCTTGACAATGCCTTTGCGCGTCTGGCCGGCTTCGATTTCCGCAAGGAGTTTTTCCTTGCCTGCGGAACGCTGCTGCTCGATGATTTTCCTTCGCGATATGACGATGTTCTTGCTGTCGGTATCGATTTTGAGAATTTCACAGGTAACTTCCTGACCGATGAATCTGCTGATATCGCCGGGCTTTCTGATATCGACCTGCGAAGCGGGCAGAAAGACCGGAACGCCGATATCGACAAGCAGGCCGCCCTTAATCCGGCGGATAACTTTGCCCGTTACGATGTCGCCTTCTTTCTTTGTGTTTACGATTTTCTGCCAGCCCTTAATACGGTCGGCTTTTCTCTTGCTCAGGATAATCAGACCGCCTGAATCTACTTCTTCGAGCAGGACGTCAATCTCTCTGCCGATTTGTATCTCGTCAGGGTCATCAAATTCGGAGACATCCACAACGCCTTCGCTCTTGAGGCCGATTTCGAGAATCACATCGCTGCCGATTTGCTGCATAATTCTGCCGCTGAGAATCGTGCCGGGCGTTAAGGCGTCAACTTTCTTTTCGAGTGCCTCTGCCAAAAGCCTGTCATCATCGGCGGTGAACAATTCATTAACTTTGCTGTCGAGCTCCTCGGGGGTAAAACCTAATTTACTAACAATATTTCTATCAACCATAAAAAAACCTTTCTTTTGTTCGTGGAGCGTATTAATCAGCCTTTTGCGTCCTCCACATACACTTTAAACGCAATCGCTGCCGTGCGGAACCGCACTTTTCAAAACTTACATAAAAACGCATTGACCTTGCCGTGCCAATGCGTATCTATCCCTGAATCGCAATATCTATTTTTTCGGCTTTTTTCCGCTGTCAAACTTCTGCAGGTTCTCGACAAAATCGTCAATAATCCACTGCGGGGTAGAGGCTCCTGCCGTAATACCGGCGATATTATTACCGAAAAGAATACTTTTATCAAGTTCTTTCCAATTTTGCAAATGAAAGGTTTTTTTATTGTACTTTTTGCAAACCTGCGCCAGTTTTCGGGTATTTGCGCTGTGCAAACCCCCTAAAATGAACATAATATCGACCTTTTTGCACAATTCGACCGCACAGCTTTGCCTTTTAACCGCCTCCTTGCACAAAGTATTAATCACTTTCAGCTCCAAAAAATCGGTCTGAGCTATAGCGGCAACCATTTGAGCAAAATGCTCAGGGCTTTGAGTAGTTTGGCAAATTATCCCTAACTTCTTGAATTTACTAAGCTTATCGACGTCTTTTTTACTGCCGATAACTGCTATATCCGGCGCGTAGCCGAGAACGGCCTGAACTTCCGGATGGCCTTTGTCGCCAATCATCGCCACTTTATAACCCTGTCGGTGCAAAAGAGCGGCAATTTTCTGCACCCTTTTTACGAGTACGCAGGTGGCATCGACGATTTTGAACCCTTTTTGCTTTAATTTTTTTATCTGCTCAGCGGTCGCCCCGTGCGAACGGATAATGACTGTGCCGGATTTGGCTTTTCCGCTTTTTTCGAGGCTTTTCAGCCCCGAGGCGGAAAGTTTTTCCACGACATCCTTGTTGTGTATGATTTCACCCAGACTGTAAACGTCTTTCTCTTTGGCGAGGGTCTTTTCAGCCATATTTATGGCGTTTCTGACTCCCGGACAAAAACCGCAGCTCTGCGCAACTATAACTTTCATCCCGCACCTTCCAAATATTCAACATTTTTTTGGGGAGGAACGCATATCCAATTAGAAAATGGGATTATAATAAGTTTGAAGGAAATTGAATAGAGGGAAGGTGCGGGA
>PGYD01000081.1 GCA_002839495.1 Planctomycetes bacterium HGW-Planctomycetes-1 | reverse complement strand
CACGCATGGTACACCTCCTTTTTAAGGTTTTATCATGCCGGTACTCCAATCGCAACTGGTACAGTTTTTGGGGGGAAGGTCAACTTGACACGGTAAAAAATACAACCCAATTCATGGAAAAATTTAATCAGTCAACTTTACCAATAATACCTGAAATAGCTAAGTTTACCATTCTTAAGCAAGAATTAGCAAACTTAAATAATTTAAGTGGGACCCAGATAAACACCATGAAAGAAATAAAAAAAAATTTTGAACAGATGGATAGTGGTAGCAAACAAAATTTTGATGTCTTGGAGACTTATAAAAAGACATTTCAAACCATAAAAACAGAACATGATACTACAGTTGCCTCGATGATAGAAAAAGAGGGCAAGTTAAAATCCCTTCATACAAGACTTTTGTCTATGTGCATCAACGCAGGTATCTATCTGCAAAAAGAATCCCTTTATGTCATACTTTCCATTCGCAAAGAGTTAAATCTCGAAATAAACAGTACTGAATATCTATCTCGGATGGAAGAAATATTTAAGAAATCTGAGAACCTTGTTACACAACATAACATTGAAAAACTACTGCTGCGTGATTGATTTTGTAAACATGAGGAAAGGCAACAGCAGAAAACAAAAAAATGGTAACGTCCACTATTTAACAACATGAACAGAATAGCTGAAATTGAAGAATTAAAAGCCCTCATACTTGAAGGTAATAAATTAAAAAAGTTACCTGAATCTAATAATGTGTTTGAAACTTCAAGGCCCTCGGGGTTAGCTATCCCAATTACTTCTCAAATGGATAATTGGACAGATACGAGCATACGACTTATTTACTCATTACTGCCTAAAACAATAATAAATTCTGATTTTGCGGAAGTTGTAAATATATACGAAGAATACGTTAATAAAAAACAAGTAATCACGTCTAATCGCAAACAAAACATAGATAAACTAATAACGACCTTAAATGAATGTTTAAGTTTTTTCGGATGGTATATAGTTTTTGAACATGAAAAATTAAATGTAAAACAGAAAGCTGAATATTGCTTTTGTTCTCTAGAAGCAATCGTTCAATATATACACAGAGAACTTATCTCGTCACTTATAGGCTTAGAAGACGGTAGAACAAAAAAAACAGTATTGCTGCATTTGTATGGCCGTATCTTCCAATTAGTATATAGTATCGTAAAGTTAAATGACTTGAGATGTAGCCAACTTTTAGGTGCATCACTTCGTAGTTTGCTCGAGTTCTATATTGATATGCAACTAATAAGAAACGATATAGTCGAGAATGGTATAGAAAAAATTTTATCATTCTCCATGATATATGAGTTTAATTCAGCTTCCAATCAGATAAGAATAGACAAAGAAATTCAAAAACCTATACCAGCGTCGTCTAATTTAATAAAAATTGCACAAAATTCAGAACAGATAACTAAAACTGCATTGAAGCTTTGGAATAGACGACCTAAAGATATAAAACATTGGACAGCTTTGCATTTCGAAGAAAGATGTCGAAAAGCAAATGAATTAGAATTTTTCAGACATATATATTATTATGGCAATATGTATATTCATTCTGGATATTCGCGTTTCCCTGAAACGGAAGATGATACACACCTCCTATGTGCACATGTATATAGTCTTGCATCTGAAATATTTAAAAAATCAACAGATTTACTTTTAAATGAAATAGATATAGCACAAAAAAAAGAGACTATACAAGAATTAGAAAAAATATACCTGACCTTTGGTGGTTTTCAGATATGGAAATCTTTGATTGCCGCATCGCGGGCAAACGCCGCCGAAACGACTCCCAGTTAGATAGCCATAGAGGCGGCGCAGAGAAGAGAACTTCAAAGGCTACCCCGGTGAAGTTGCCCTATGGGGCAACCTCACAGGGTAAATCTAACAGGGGCAGGCAGGGTAAATCTAACTGAGGCAAGCCCCGGTGAAGTAGCGATTATAGGAACTCACCCCGGTGAGATAACCCCTAAAGGTTATTTCACAGGACAGGCAGGGCAAGCAGGGTAAAATATATTATATTTCATCGAATAATCTGATAAAATACTTTTATGGATAAATTCTATTATGTGTATGTTCTGTTATCGGAAAGAGACGGAAAATTTTATATCGGTTATACAGATGATTTAAAGAAAAGGCTGAATGACCATAATAAAGGAAAAGTACCATCTACCAAGAACAGGACTCCCCTGAAACTCGTTTATTATGAAGCAAGCCTGAATCAGCAGGATGCAACAAAACGAGAACGTCAACTTAAAACAACGTGGGGCGGAAGATTTATTAAAAGCCGCTTGGAGCAATACCTTGCCCCGATGAGATAGTTTCATATCTTACGGGATAAACATAAGACAATATTCGATTCTTGACCTGTGGGGTTTATTTTGTTATCGTATGGTTCGACAGGCTCACCACAAGTCCTGCGTTAATTTCCGCTTTTGCGGGGATAATTTCGGCTAATTGGAGCGATTTAATGACTTATTACGGACGTATATGGAAGTATGTTTGGCCGCAGTGGCACAGGGTAGCGCTGCTGTTGGTGGCGGTGTTTCTGGTCAGCTCGCTGTTCGCATTGAGTTTTATGACGATTATACCGCTGCTGAAAGTAATGATGGGCGAGGAGGGACTTCACGGCTGGATAGACCGCAAAACCTGCGAGAACCGTTATGGGATAAATTTTTACGTTCCGGATATGATGGACATTATACATAGCGAGGAAATGGTTTACGGCTTGAAAGTTCACAGCGTAGAAAAAAAGAGTCTTGCCGCCGAGTCCGGTTTCATGGCGGGCGATATAATAATATCTGTAAGCGATGATTCTAATGATGTCGCAGCTGAAAAACCATCATCCGCAAAGATGCTCGAAATTTTGGCGTTAGCGTCCGGCGAAGGTTTTTTGAAGATGGATGTTCGCAGGTTCAGCGCAGGGGAAATTACCACGTTAGAGATTGTAATGAGAAAGCCTTATAAAGAGATGTATGACGATGCGGGATTTATAACCCGCGCGGGCTGGTCGGCGAAATGGGCTTTAATGGAAAACGCGCAAAAAGCGATAAGCCTTTTACCACGCGACAACGGGAAAGAAGCGAAGAAAAACGCCGTGATGTTCATAATTATTGCGATGATAGCGGTAACGATATTTCGATGTCTGGGTACGTTCATACAAAAATATATGGGCGCTAAAATTGTACAAACTGCCACCGCCCGGCTTCGTGAAGACCTCTTTGCCCACGCTATGGATATGCGAGTGGAATATTTTACGGCGTACGGCACAAGCGACGCCGTCAGCAGAATGATAGGCGATGTTAACGGCATCGGAAAAGGCATTAAAGTTTTTCTCGGCAAGAACCTGCAGGAGCCTATGAAAGCGTTTTTTATGCTCGCCTTCGCTATGATTTTGAATTACAAGCTGACGCTGATTTTTCTCTTGTCGGCGCCGGCTGTATTGTTTGTCTTTTCCAATCTCGGCAAAAAGATACGAAAATATGCCGGTAAATCGCTTAGAAGCTCGGCGGTTATGCTCGGAAAGCTTCAGGAATCGATAGCTGCGCTTCGTGTTGTCAAAGTTTATAATCGTCAGCAGTATGAATCACAGGTTTATAACGGCATAAGCAACAGGCTTCTCAAGCAGTCGCTGCGTTTGGCTAAAGTCGATTCAGCGACAGGGCCATTGCTCGATGTCCTCGGTATGATTGCAGGCTCGGCGGCTCTTCTTTTGGGCATAATATGGGTTACCGAGAGCAATATGCAGGCGAGTACTTTCTTCGGCATATTGATAGCGCTGGGGGTCGCGGCTGAATCGGTTAGAAAGACCAGCGATGTTTGGAACCAGATTCAGGACTGCAACGCGGCATCGGACAGGGTCTTTCAGCTTTTGGACAGCGAGGTCGAGTATGAAAAGCCGGGCGCCGTCGAAATTGCTCCGCTGAAGAATAAAATCGAGTTTCAGAATGTTGTTTTTACCTATCCGAAAAGCAATGAGACTGTCTTAAAAGGCATAAACTTATCCATCAAAGCCAGCCATAATATTGCGATAGTAGGGCCAAACGGTTCGGGCAAGACGACGCTGGTAAATCTTCTGCCCCGATTTTTCAATCCTGACAGCGGCAGAATCCTGATAGACGGAGTCGATATATCCGATTGCACGCTTAAAAGCCTTCGTAATCAAATTGCGATGGTTACTCAGGAAGTTATTACCTTTAACGATACGATAAGTGCAAATATCAGCTACGGTAATCCAGATGCGACAATGGATGATATTATTACGGCGGCCAAGAGGGCCTACGTTCATGAATTCATCGAGCCGCTTCCTGACGGGTATAACACAGTTATCGGCGAACACGGGACAGGCCTGAGCGGCGGACAGCTTCAGCGCATAGTCATCGCCAGGGCGATGCTGAAAAATCCCGCGATACTGATTTTCGATGAGGCGATGAGTCAGGTCGATGCCGACAGCGAAGCGAAGATACATAAGGTGCTCGAAGAATTGATGCACGACAGAACCAGCTTTGTGATAGCGCATCGTTTCAGTACGGTGATATCAGCCGACAGCATAGTGGTTATGAACCACGGCCAGATTATAGCACAAGGCGTACACGACGAACT
Source organism: Planctomycetes bacterium HGW-Planctomycetes-1 (assembly GCA_002839495.1). GTDB lineage: Bacteria > Planctomycetota > Phycisphaerae > Sedimentisphaerales > UBA12454 > UBA12454. The sequence continues at coordinate 2,974 of PGYD01000081.1, read as the reverse complement.
GATAAAGGATTGCAGTCTGTACAAGAGCCTTTATGAGACGCAATTAATCGTAACCTAATTTGTGCGGATACCGTGCGGATGCCGAATATCAGCGTTTGTATTCCGACGTATAACAGGGAACATCTTTTAAAAGAAACTCTCGACAGCGTTTTTGCGCAGACATACAGGGATTTCGAGGTTGTTATAGTCGATGACGGTTCGACCGACGGCACAAAGCAGATGCTCGAGAAAAACGGCTATAATGTGCGGTATCACTGGCAGGAAAACGCAGGGGATGCCAACGCGAGGAATAAACTGATTGAGCTTGCAAACGGGAGATACATTTCATTTCTCGACTCGGACGACCTTTTGTATCCCGATGCGCTTGAGAAGATGATGGGGGTGATGCCGCAGGGGGCCGAAGATGTTGTTGTTTACGGCCCTTATGTTTCGATAGATGAACACAGCGATATTTTGCGAAGGCCGAAGAAGAAGCTGTTCGACGGGAGGATAACAAGACATCTTTTCGAGAACATATTGATACATTCCTGCGGGTCTCTTTTTCCGAAGAAGATTCTGATTAAATCAGGGGGCTTTGACACGTCTTTGCCGGTCTGTTCGGACTATGATTTATGGCTTCGGCTGTCGCTGGATTACGATTTTATCAGTATAAACAAGCCGGTTTTTAAAAGGAGGAGACACAGCGGAAATCTTTCAAGAGTTTGCTTTGCCAACAGCAATATAGAATACCGTGTTCTCGAGAATTTTTATTACAACGGCGGAGGCAGAAGGGTAATGCCTTATAAAGCGGCGATGGCGAGGTTGAGCAAAGAGCAATACAGGGCGGCAAGAAACGCGATTAGAGAATCTATGAGAGCGACGGCCTGTGATTTTTTGACAAAATCCCTGAAGAGACATTTTCATTTGAAGACGCTTTTATGGTTTTTTATAGCCCAAAAAGGTTTTCATCCTGCGCTTTGGGGAAAAGCGGACCGCTCAAATATAGAGGAAAACAGCAAACCTTTGATTAAAAGGTTGCGGACTGTGTCGGATATAAGAGTGGCGATAGAATTCAATCCAGTAGTTATAAATAGATTTTCCGGTTTTTACACTTTCGGTGTGGGGCTGCTGAAAGGATTTTTGGCGATAACGGATAAACCCGAACTGATGCTTTTTTATTCGAACCGTTTTGCATCGCAGGTAAAGGAGATAATCGAGAGCGAACTGCCGGGGAAGATGGAATCAAAACCACTGACGATAAAGATGCGGCAGCTTGAAAATTTTTGGAGTTATTTTAATTATCCCAAGCTGGAGCATCTGACGGGAGATTTCGATATTTATCATTGTTTTCATCATTTGATGCCCCCGACCGACGGCAAACCACGTCTTATGACGGTTCACGATTTACGTCGTTATAAGCTGCCGCAGTTATACAAAGAGTCAAAACTTGACCGGTTTGAGAATGCCGTCAGGAGGGCCGACCATTTTATAGCTGTCTCGCAATCGACGAAAAACGATTTGTGTTCGGTCTTTAAAATAGACGCTGATAAGGTCGATGTTGTATCGCTGGCAGCGGGTTTCGAGCCTTTGGAATGCAGTGCGGAGCAGAAAAACAGGTTCAAGCTTCAGTTGTCGGAAAAGCTGAGCCAAAAGCTGGACGATTATCTTGTAGTTATTTCGTCTCCGGACAGTCGAAAAAATATTTCCCGTACGGTCGAAGCCTTTGAGTCGGCTCGGAGATTTTTTCCTGATAATCTCAAACTTGCGGTAATAGGACAATTGCCGAAACGCGAAGAAGCGTTCGTGAAAAAACTTAAAAGCGGTCATTATCCGAATGTTTTTTGGGCAGGAGAAGTTGACGATTTGCGTCCGTGGCTGGGCTGTGCAAAGGCGCTGATTTTCGCGAGTCTTTACGAGGGGTTCGGCATACCTATTCTTGAGGGATTCAGTTGCGGTACGGCGGTAATTACGTCCAATATTTCATCGATGCCGGAGGTCGGCGGCGCTGCCGTTTTGTATGTTGACCCGCTCAGTGAAGAATCAATAGCAGAAGCGATTATAAAGATTTCAAGCGATGAAAAATTGAGGAGCAAGCTGATTGAGGCGGGGACTCAAAGAAATAAACAATTTACGTGGAAGAAAACCGCTGAGGACGTTATAAAAGTTTATAAGAAATTAGCGGGTATTTAACAGCTCATTTAATTTCTGCATAATAAGTTCGGGCGTAAGCATATCTTTGCATACGGGTTTTTCGCAGGGTTTTTCGAGCCAGCAGGGACTGCAGGGCAGGTCTGCGGTTATATTTATGTTGCAGGGATATCCGACGACTTTGGGGTCTTCTGCGCCGCCGAAAAGTACGATACAGGGTGTATTGACCGCTGTTGCCAGATGTATTATTCCGCCGTTATGCGAAATTACCGCATCACAGTGTCTGAGCACGGCGGCAGTTTTTCGATAGCCAAGATTTCTCCAATTTTTTGCGCCTTGGAGCAAAGGGCCTTCCCGTTTGTCGCCGACCTGAATAACGGTGATATTTGCTTTTTTGAGCAGAACGGCAAGCTGCTGCCATTTCTCGACATCGTAGAATTTATTCGGTATTTTGGTGTTTAGTTTTCCTGAAGGGGCGATAGCAATAAGCGGCCTTGGCAGACGCTGCAAACGCCATTTGCGGTAATCCGTTTCTTTTTGTGTGAGGTAAATTCGCGGCTTATATATTCTGTTTTGTACGTTTATTCCGACCAAATCGTACATTCTGTCGATTATATGTTTGACAGACGAGGCATTTCTGAGGTCTGCATAAGTATAATTACTCAGCGGGACAGCTCTTTTGTAGAGCGAAGGATTTTTCTCCATTACGACCCGTGCATTATAACAGGCGGCAACGTCCGGATTATTTTCGAAGATTTCGAACCGCCTCTTTGTGAGGATAAAGACTCTCATATCCGGGAATTCTTTTTTGATTCCCGCGATGACAGCCGTTGCCATCTGGTTGTCT
>PGYD01000080.1 GCA_002839495.1 Planctomycetes bacterium HGW-Planctomycetes-1 | reverse complement strand
GCCGATTGCGTCGTTATTGATGTTCAATGCGATTATCTCAAAAAAGATTTAGGCCAGCTCCGGACAGGTTCAACCGATATGGCTGCGCTTGAAGCAACGATGAAAACCATCGGCCAGAAAATTCAGCCGAATTGTCTTGTCCTTATCGAGACGACAGTAGCGCCCGGCACGACAGAATTCGTTGCCTGGCCGATATTGAAAAAGGCTTTTGCGGCTCGCAATATAAAGACCGAGCCGCTGCTGGCACATAGTTTCGAGAGGGTTATGCCGGGCAAAAACTACGTTGCTTCAATTCGCGATTTCTGGCGAGTGTGCTCCGGCTGCAACGCCGAGGCCCGCAAACGCGTAGAAAAATTTCTGCGCGAGGTGCTGAACACAGAGGAATTTCCGCTGACGGTTATGGACAGGCCGATAGAGTCCGAAACAACTAAGATTATAGAAAACTCCTACCGTGCGACGATTTTGGCGTTTCTCGATGAATGGTCGCTGTTTTCGGAGCGCAACGGCGTGGACCTGATTAAGGTAATTAAGGCTATTAAGATGCGGCCGACACATAATAATATGATTTTTCCGGGGCCGGGCATCGGCGGATATTGTCTGCCTAAAGACGGCGGACTGGGCTATTGGGCTTATAAACATCTGCTCGGATTCGATGATGATATTTTTAAAATTACAACGACAGCGATTAACATTAACGACACGAGGGGCCTGCATGTAGCGACGCTGACGCGGGACGCTCTGCGAAATATGGGACGATATATCGCCGGGGCCAACATTCTTCTGTGCGGAGCAAGCTACCGACAGGATGTAGCCGATACACGTTACAGCGGCTCGGAAATCGTTGTGCGAAGACTAACCGAAATGGGAGCAGATGTGCGAGTGCACGACCCATACCTTGAACATTGGTATGAATTAGAACAGCAGGACAGCTATCCAGCGCCGGGGCATTCCTGGGCTCGATTTTTCCACAATCAGGAACAGCTTAAAGAAATACGAGTAGAAAACGACCTGCAGGCAGCGATGAAAAAAATTGAGGCGCTGATTCTGGCGGTACCGCACGAGCCATATTTAAAGCTGAATCCGGATGATATCGTCAAATGGGCAGGCGGACCGCTGGCAATTATCGACTGTTTCGGAATCCTTGAGGATGAAAAAATCAGGCGATATTTCGAACTCGGCTGCGAAGTCAAGGCCCTGGGGCGCGGACATATTCAGCGCATTAAGGAATCCGTTCGCAGCAAAAAAACCTGAAAAAAGCCTTCTTAAATTACTGATGAGGCTCGATGGGCCGTTGGGGAACTTCGTTGACGCGGAGAGGAAGCGAAGCCTGTATGTGACCGTCAATCGCCAAATCAATTTGATACCTGCCGTATTTCTTGAATTCAATGCCGTGGATATTCAGGATAAGATTGGTAATCGTAGAGCTTGCGGCAGAGTTCGGCAAAACGGATATTCCGCCTTCGAGTTTCGGGGCGATGTTCCGGCCGTCCTCGTCGATTATCTGAATTCGGACGGCATGATTACCTTGTTCAATGCTCTCGAAACGCACCCTTGCAACAACGGCACACTGCGGAATCCTCGAGGGCATCTGCCTCGTCCAGAAATTATCGAAGGCGCCAAGAATATTAAGTTTGCCCTGCTGTTCGGTAGCGGCATCGCATAATAGAAAAGCCTCTATTTCCATATCGTTTTCCTTAAAAAAAGAGCAACTTACGGAGGATTATACCTCAAAAGACAACAAAGTAAAAAGGTAAAAATCTATGGTATAAGACAAAAAAGGCAGTTATAATTGACATTATGGCGGAAATTAAACAGAGGCTTATTACGCTCGTATTGGGAAAGGTTTCGCAGGAACTGACCGGCGAGTTATATACTCCGGCGATTATCAAAAGCTCGCCGGTCTATTACAAAACAGCGGTGCCGAAACAGGTAATTGTGGGTCAGGAAAATTTTACTATCGGAGGAAAAAATATAACATTTCTTCTGCGGGGCTATCAGCCCGATGTGCTTTTAATCCAGACAACAATAGAGGTGGCGGATATTTTCAGCAAGGACATCTTCGCGCTGGAAAAACAATCTTATGAACATTCATACCAAATCCTGCAGGAGCACGGCGGAGACCTGCTGTTCAGCGAGGCGTATTCGGTTTTTGCGGTTACTAATTATGACGGCGAGCCGGAACAGTTTCTCAATAACAGGGACATAATCGTGTCGCTTTTGAAATCGGAAGAACAACTGGAACTCGACCCGCAGGAGATACAATACACGCTCGGCAACAAGATAAAATACAGCAATAACGATTTGTCGATAATCGACTGGGACGGAGCGTTTTTATTCGACCCTAACGACGACATCGAAGAGGATATGGAACTGCTGACGCTGGCGAATCTGCAGCTTCTTCGGTACCGGATTCTCGACCATCAGCTCGACGGCAGATTGGCGAGAATGGCGGAACTTGTGCATAATATGCCGGCAGGCGGAAAACTGCGGGGCAAAGATTTGTCGCAGAAAATGAAAGAAACTATGGGGATACGAATGGTTTCTATTTCGGAACTGCGAAGGCTCGAACGCGATATAAAACTCATCGGCGACTGGTATTCAGCGAGGTTTTACGAACTTGTTGCGGGTAAATTTAAAATCGAAGAATGGAGAAAAACAATTCGCGGCAAACTCGAATCGTTAGAGGATGCTTATTCGATGGTTACCGAAAATTTTACCGTTTCGGCAAAACACCGCGCAGAATGGATACAGATTGCCCTGTTTTTTATTCTGCAGGTCGGCTGGCTGATTTTGATTGTCATCGAATACCTGCATTTTACGAGGAAGTAAAAGAAAAATCCCGTACTCAAAATTAAGTACGGGATTTTGTAATTTCGGTTTTTTGCTTTTTATTTCAGAAACAGATAATACAATCGGCCTTCCTGAAATGTTCTGCCTGCAAGGGAGCCTGCCTTGTCGCCGGAGCCCATATATATATCACATCTGCCGGGAGCCCTGATTGCTCCGCCTGTATCCTGGTCGAGAGCAAAACCCGTATAAGGTCTTTCCGAAATCGCGCCGCCCGTCTCATAAGGAAGTCTTGTCGAAATAAAAGTCAGGCACGCAGGCGGAAAAATCGTTTTGTCCGTAGCGATGCTCCTGTAAGCAATTACCTCTTCGTTCAGGCTTCCTCGCGGTTCGCCCTTTTCCTCCCGGAAAAACACAAAACGGGGATTTATCTGTGTATAGGCCGATATTTCGTTCGGATTTTTCTTAAAGTAATCTATCATAGCCGCAAGGCTCATCTGCTGACCGCTGATTTTGCCCTGTTCGAGCATAGCTTTTGAAACGCTTTTGTATTCGTGTCCGTTGCTGGCGGCATACCCGACGCCGAACAGTTTGCCGTTCGGAAGTCTAATTTTTGCAGAGCCCTGAACGTGAGCGATATAAACCTCGAACGCATCGCCGAGCCAGACCAGTTCCGAGCCGGCAAGCGAATTAGAGACTTCGAGCACTTTCCTCGAAGGATAAGGCTCGACGCCGGCACTGGTGCGTCTGCCGAGAATTTCGCCCTTTGGCCCTTTTACAAGGTCGGCGGGCTGCTTATAAAGAGGATATTTGAAACGTTCGGTTTTCGTAAGAGAGCCGTCGAAAATCGGCGTGTAATAACCGGTGAACAAAACAGTGCCTCTGTCATCGCAGCCGACAGAAATATAAACATCGAACTTCTGGCGTATCGCTTCGTTGAGCTTGTCGCCGAACAATTTCGATTCCAACAATTTCTCGAATGCTTTGAGGCTTGCAACGGCTTTTTCGTGCGTTATATCGCAAGAGGGATAAAACTGTTTGCTCGATGGTTTTTTCAGATAATTCAGACTATTGGCGATTGCCGAGCGGAGATTAGACGTATCGTAGCAGGCAAATGTAAAATCGGGAATGTCCGCAGGATTGATGATTTTCCGCAGAGCAAGCTGGCCGGGCGGCAATGGTCTGTCATATTGCGGCGGTACTTTGACAGGTTTAATTTCTCTGGGTTTTTGGCAACTGGCGGAAAACAAACCGATAAGCACTAACTCTGCGATAAGTATAGTCTTTTTCATAAATTCCTTTTCATAAAAACAATCGGCGGCATGGCCGGGACCGAAACTCCGTTATTTGTCCGTTTTATAAAAACCGCGGCAGGAAATATCTATCGGTTCTTTTTCCTTGAGCTTGATATGCAGCGTGTCGGAGAAGACCCGTAATTGACCTTCCTGCAGAGGCGGGGCTATTTCAGCGACGAGCTTATACTGGTTTTCCGTTTGTTCCTGACTGATTACCTTAATAATGCCTTTGTCGGACGAAATGGATTCGATTTCAATCGGCTGACTGTAATTGCTGGTGAGGTATATCGTACGCTTCTGGATTTCACCGACGACGGCATTGCGAATAATAATTACGGACGGGGAAGTTTCAAATTCCTTGAGACTGCTGTACTGAACTCTGATTGATTTACAATGCGGATGGTTTAAAGTCAAAATTATAAAACCGTTCAAACTCTTTTTCAGATTCTCAAGGTTTACTACGGGATTTAAAATATGCTTTTCAGAAACATTATTCGGGTCAAACGCAATTGATACTACGTCCCCTGTGGATTCGGCTTTTGTAACGGCGAACTTTTCGCCGTCGGTGCTCTCGAGCGTTATCGGAGATATGCCGCAGGCCTCGCGGCCTTCGAGCCGAGGGCCGCCGTCCGGCGCGATGAGCGATAAGGTCATCTGGTCCGGCGTAACCGCAACCTTCAACTCAACATAAGCCTTGATTGCCAACTGAACTCTCGGGCTATTCGAGTCGCTGCTAAAGACCGTAAGGTGCTGGGTAGTAGGCCCCTGATACTTCGGAGCATGAAATTGCACGGAGATTTGGCCTGATTCGCCGGGGGCATATTCTTTCTTTTCCAAATCGGGAACTGTGCATTTACAGGTACCATGGACACGGTCGATTTTCAGAATGTCGCTGCCTGCATTCGTAAAAGTAAAATTGCAATCGCTGTAACTTTCCGGAGCGATATTGCCAAAATCGTGCTCAAGAGCATCGAATTTGATTCTTGCATTTGAGGCTGCGGGCTGCTCAGCCTCGGTTGTCGCGGGCTCTGCCTGCTCTGCGGATTCGGCCTGTTCTTCAGACTTGGCAAAAAGGCCCTTGGCCTGAGAAGAGGCGGCAAAAAACAAACTCAAAATCAATATGACAACCAGAAATTTACAACTTCTGCTGTTCATAATTGCATCTCCTTTTCTGCAAATTCTTTGTAAGACCTAAAGTTATTATTCTAACACAAAAAGGGCTTCCGGCAAAGACAATTTTGCCCGTCTTTAAAGAACCCTTGAGAAAGGCTTTGCGCTGTGGTAGATTAACGGCTTAAATAACAAACAATTGAGGTAAAAAATGTATCCCGTTAGACCTCTTTAATCCCGATATGTCGGGACGGGTTTTAGTTGTGAAAAGGTAATATATGTTTTATATAGGTATGCAAATTGGTAGGTTCAGTAAGGTCTAACGGGATGAACGTATTATTGATAGGAAACGGCGGACGGGAACATGCAATCGCCTGGAAACTGGCTCAATCGAAGGGGCTTAAAAAACTTTTTATAGCTCCGGGCAATCCGGGCACGGCCAAATGCGGCACAAATGTCGATATAAAAGCCGATGATTACGATACACTTTTAGGTTTTGCCAAAGACAACAAAATCGGTCTTGCCGTTATCGGGCCTGAAGACCCGCTGGCGGCGGGAATTGTCGAGCGGTTTGAAAAAGCGGGCATAAAGGCCTTCGGACCGAGCGGAGCGGCGGCACAACTCGAAGCGGATAAGGCCTTTTCAAAACAGATTATGAAAGCAAACGCGATACCCACCGCAGAGAGCCGAACGTTCGATAATTTTCAGGACGCAAAAACCTACATAGCAAGCAGAGACGAGGCGGTAGTAATAAAGGCTACCGGACTTGCCAAGGGAAAAGGGGTATTCGTCTGCGATGAGCCTGCCGAGGGAATTATCGCCGCTGAAAAAATTATGGAAGGAAAACTATTCGGAAAGGCCGGCGAAAAAATCCTCGTCGAAGACAAACTGCTCGGACAGGAGGCGTCGATACTCGCATTCGTTGACGGCAGAAATATATATGTTCTCGAAAGCTCGCAGGACCATAAGGCTGTCGGAGACGGCGATACAGGGCCGAACACCGGCGGTATGGGAGCGTACAGCCCTGCCCCGATTGTTACGGATAAACTTATGGACCAGATTACAAAAGAGATACTCGTGCCGACCGTCGATGGTATGAACAGAAACGGCACTCCTTATAAAGGAATCCTTTACGCGGGAATTATGCTCACGCAGGGCGGGCCGCGGGTACTCGAATTTAATGTCCGCTTCGGCGACCCTGAAACACAACCGATATTGATGAGACTCAAAAGCGATTTGCTCGAAGCAATGCTGGCGACCTGCGACGGCACGCTCGACAAAATCACCCTCGAATGGGACAGCCGAGCCGCCGTTTGCGTCGTTATGGCGTCAGGAGGTTATCCGGACGATTATGAAAAAGGAAAAGTCATAACAGGTATCGAAGATGCGGAAGCTATAAAAGATGTAGTCGTATTCCACGCCGGAACCGCCGAGAAAAACGGACAAATCGTAACCGCCGGCGGAAGAGTACTCGGCGTAACGGCGCTGGGGGATAAAATCGCCGATGCAAAAGCGAAGGCCTACCAAGCCGTGGAAAAAATAAAATTTGAAAAAGCATACTGCCGAAACGACATCGCGGACAAAGCGATAAAGGCAAAAAATTAAAAGAAAACTGAATGTTCAATAACCAAGTAAACGGATTTCATCCAGACCACGGAACTAATCCCAAAGGCCTGCACCTAACGGCCAAAGACAGAAAAATTGTCCGCTGGATTATCATAATTATCATCGCTGTTATTCTGTGGTTTCTTTATAACTGGGGCGGAAATCTATTAAGACCTGTTGCCGTAACCCAAATAAGACAACTCACCGGCGCAAAAGTCGATATCGATTCGGTAGTGTTCCGTTTAAGCGGAAGAGTAAGCATAAGGAATATACGTATCGGGCCGACACAAAAAATGACGCCGGACAACGCGATACTGACCGCAGAAAAACTCGAAGTAAGTTTCGCTCCGACAAGTTTTCTTAAACTCAAGCCGCAGCTTAAAAGCCTTAAAATAGAGGATTACAGTCTTAATATTCAATATAACGGCGACGAAAAACAATGGAACGTCGCTGCGCTCAAGCCGCCGCGCAAAGGCAAAGGCGAATTGCTGCCGGAATTGAAATTCAAAAACGGCCGGATAAAATTCACACAGGTTAATAACGGCATAGAGACCGAAACTGTCGCCTGCGATATCGAAGGAGGCAACGCTCAGGCAACCAGCGAAAACGGGATTTATCTTTTCACCATAACCGAAATCGGCCAGAAAGAAAACACCGGTAACAGAATAAAAATCAAGTGGGCGAAAAATGAGATTCAGGATATAGAAATCGAAGGCTATTTGCCGAACATCGATATGATGCTCTTCGGAAGCAGATGCGATATAACCGGTTTTTATTCGAAAATTACCTCGGACAAGAAAAAAATTACCTTTAAACAGGCAACTATCGCTATCG
>PGYD01000010.1 GCA_002839495.1 Planctomycetes bacterium HGW-Planctomycetes-1 | reverse complement strand
CATCTATACGGTACCGTTTTTATCGCAAATCTGAAAAATTACCTGCCGTTACGGAACAACATGGACGCTGCAGGTTACTCTGTTATTAGCCCCAAGAGTGTAAGCACCGCCGCTGGGACATACCGGTTTACCTTCAGGGAAGTAGGTGTCGTCGGCTGTTAGTACATCCACACTTGCCGGATACGCCTCTTTGTTGGCAAACCACAGCTCAACCTGAGAGTCCATTATCCTCATGTTTGTTTTGCAGGCGGCTTCCTTTGCGGTTGTGCTGCTTGAGGCGATTTTCGGTATTGCGATGGCCGCTAATGCACCGAGAATCAGAACCACTATCAGCAGTTCAATTAATGTAAACCCTTTTCTACGATTCATTGCTATCTCCTTTCGATAAGCCGATAATTTTTCTATTAGTATTCCTGTTAAACCATAATAAGTATTCGGCACAAAAAGGGGGGCACTTTCGTAAAAACCCGCATTTAGGCCTGAATTACTTCAAATGGGACATATATTCGAACATCGGCAGATATACCGCCATCAGTATAAGTCCGATAACTACACCCATACCCAGCGTAAGCGCCGGCTCAAGTTTGGTCATCAGGGCGTTGATTGTCCGGTCGATATCTTTTTCGAGAAACTCGGTACCTTTATTAAGCATCTGTCCGAGCTGGCCTGACTGTTCGCCGGAGTCGGCAAGCTGAATAATCAGCGGCGGGAAAATATCGTGTCTTTCGAGCGATTCGGCCACACTCAAACCGGACTGAACCGATTTTTGGATATCGGCGCTTATATAGGATATTCTTTCGTTGTTCGCCACAAGACCTGCCACCTGAAGCGCCTTGATTATCGGTACGCCCGTCATTATCAGCATAGCGAAGGTCTTAACATAGTTCGATGCCGCGACTATTCTATTCAGCTTGCCGAACAGAGGCAGTTGAAATTTAAGGTAGTCCCATTTGGTCTTTATATATTTATTTTTGCGGAGATACCTGAACAGAAACGGCAGGAAGGCTATTACTATCAGCAGAACAGGCCAGAACTGCCTTAAAACTACGCTTAGCACAATAAGCATTTGGGTAGGCCCCGGCAGAGCTGCTCCGAGCTGACGGTAAACCTTTGAAAAAATCGGCACAACGAATATCACAAGCGCAGTTACCACTGCAAGGCACATAATCAGTACGATTATCGGATACGCAAATGCGCCTTTGAGCCGGGCTTTCAAATCAGCCTGTTTTTCGAGATAACGTGCGCTTATCTCAAGACTTTCAGCCAGTTTTCCGCTCGATTCGCCCGCCTCAATCATACCGAGGAAGAAATCGGAAAATACATCCCGATATTTGGCAAACGAATCGGTGAGCGACAATCCTATTTGCACGTTCTTTTTTACATCGGCGATAATATATTTTAAAGACCGGTTTTCGGTTTGTTTTTCAAGGGTCTCAAGGCAGGGTATGATTGGAAGTCCGGCAGTACACATTCCGGCGAATTTGAACGCAAAGGCCGTAACTTCCGATTGTTTGATATTAATGAAATCAGGATTGAATTTTCTTTGCCGCTTTGCGCGCACAAGATTGTAGCCGATTTTGGCAAGTTCTCTGCGAAGGGCGGACACATTTCTTATATCATCGTAAATACCGCCGAAAATATGTCCCGTTTCGTCACGGGCCGTATATTCATAGGTCGCCATTAGTCCCGTTAAACCTCCTTTAATCTGTTAACTTCTGCATCTGCATAAAATGTTTTACCTTTCCGATACTTAAAAACAGGCCTATAACATCAAAGAAGTTTAACGGGATTATTCCTCCTGCATATCAACGACTCGATAAAGTTCGTCGAGCGTTGTCGAGCCCGATAGAACCTGCTGGAGTCCGCTTTGCTTGAGTGTTCTCATACCTTCTTTTATAGCCTGCCGCTTTATCTCGGTGTCGCTTTTGCCTTCGATTATCATATTCTGGATTGTGTTTGTAACAGGAAGTATCTCGTACAGGCCTCTTCTGCCGAGATAACCTGTTTTAGAGCAGTTGTCGCATCCGCTGCCGCGATAGAGGACCATATCTTCAGGTTCGTTCGGGAACAGCCGTGTTCTAATCTCCGGCTCAGGCTTATATGCCTCTTTACAGGCAAAGCATGATGTCCTGACGAGTCTTTGAGCGATAGCTCCGAGCAGCGAAGATGCGAGCATAAACGGCGGTACATCGAGGTTTATCAGTCTCGACAGCGCCCCGGCCGCATCGTTGGTATGCAGCGTCGAAAGAACCAAATGTCCCGTCATTGCTGCGCTGACCGCGATTTCCGCCGTTTCGGGGTCTCGAATTTCGCCGATAAGAATTACATCGGGGTCCTGCCTTAAAATACTTCTCAGCGCCGAGGCAAACGTAAGGCCCGCCTTGGCATTAGTTTGTACCTGCGTAATGCCGTCGAGCCGGTACTCGACAGGGTCCTCGACGGTTATGATATTTCTTCTGCCGTTGTTCAAAAGCTGCAAAAGAGAATAAAGCGTCGTTGTTTTGCCGCTGCCGGTAGGGCCGGTCAGCAGAATCATTCCATAAGGGTTTTCGACAAGTTTTCTCATTCCCTCATTGTCGCGCGAATCGGGCGTAATGTTATCGATGTTCCATTTGCTGCCGGTCTTATCGAGAATTCTTATAACGATTTTTTCGCCGACAATCGAAGGCAGCGAGGAAACACGAAGGTCGTATTCTTTGTTTTGATGAACCGTTGTAATATGTCCGTCCTGCGGCAGACGTTTTTCCGCTATGTCCATTTTAGCCAGAATTTTTATATGGCTGAGTATTTCCGCCTGCGCCGATGATGGTATGTTTAATTCTTTTCGCAGAACGCCGTCGATTCTGTACCTGATAATCATATCTTTTTCCTGCGGCTCTATATGAATATCGCTCACACGCGAGTCTATCGCGCCGGCGATAATTGACGCCACAAGGCTGCTGACAGGGTCTTCGCTTTCCTGGAGCTGGTCTAAAATCGCCGTCGGACGCTGTTTTTCCAGCTCGGTGGTTTTCTTAAGCCTCATCGACGCGATGGTCTGCTTGGTTACGTTTTGAACGTTGAAATGATAACGAATAGATGATTTTATAGCGTTCGGAGCCGCTGCCTGCGGTATCACCCGGCAGCCGGTTCGCATCTCTATCTGGTCGCGAATCGCAAGGTCCATCGGCGAACTCATCGCCACATAAAGTTTGTCGCCCTCCATACGGACGCCGATTAGATTATGCTCGTTCGACAGCTCGTACGGAATCATATGTGCCGCTATCGGCTCAACCTTATCAGGTGAAAGATTTAAAAATTCTATATTCTGACTTTTCGCGATAAGGATGCCGAACTGCTCGTCGGTCAGAAGGCCGTTCTCTTTCAGAACTGTTATGATGTTGCGTCCGCTTTTAGCGCATTCTTCATACAGCGAAGTAAGCTTCGGTTCGTCGGCGATGCCCAGCCGGATAATTTCATCGAACAGCGAATTTTCGGTATCTAACTTTGGCATAATTATAGTTCCGTATAATCTTTATCTGCATACTTTCATCGCATAACAAAAATCGACAAAAATCCCTCTCGGCTTAACGAACGATTAAATTAAGTTAAATCAGTAAACCCGTCCCAAAGACCGATAATATCGCCTACAGCAATAATAAACCGTGTTATAACTGCTATTATGCGAACTTACTAAAGTTTTGCTTAAAACTATCGCTTTAACAGCCGAAAAAGAACCGGCTGAATCTTTATTTATAGGAGACAGTTATGCTTGGCCTGTTTAAAACAAAAAGAAAGTCGGCAGTTATTCTCGTTGTGGACGATGAGCCCGACCTTGTAAGTACCGTTAAGACACGTCTCGAATGGCACAAGTTCAACGTCGAAACGGCGTCGAATGGACAGCAGGGCCTCGAAGTGGCGGCACAGGTAAAACCTGACCTTATACTGCTTGATTGCAATATGCCCGAAATGACGGGTCTGCAAATGCTCGAACGATTGCGACAGGATAAAGAATTGCAGGATATTCCGGTCATAATGCTCACGGCCGCTAGTGAGCCGCGTGATATTAACACCGCTGCCTCTTTTAATGTGGCGGAATACGTTACAAAACCTTTCGATTTTGCACAATTACTCGGAAAAATTTCACAGATTCTGGACAAAAAATGAACCGCGAAAAACCCGATAACACCGTACCGGCGACACTGTCCAAAGCCGAAACGATTGAAAAATTCATCGAAGAGAAACGCAAAAATCTCGAAGCGATTTTCGACGCTGTCCCCGTCGGGCTTTTGCTTGTTAACGAGGATTTGATTGTTGTAAGAGTAAATGACGCTATTCGGCGGATAGCTAAAAGGGACTACGACCAGATAATCAACAAATCTTTCGGGGGCGCTCTTGGCTGCAAAATGATCGCCTCGGGCAAATATCACTGCTGCGAAACTCCGCACTGCAAAATATGCCCTTTAAGAGTTAATATTCTCAGGGTATTTGAAACTTTTCAGCCTGTCAGGGGAGTCGAATTTCAGAGCGATACTTATTTTCAGGATAGAAATACGAGACTTTGGTTTTCGCTAAGCGTTGAGCCGGTGGACATCGACGGCCGAAAATACGTCGTCGTCTGCCTTAACGATATAACTGAGAGGAAACTTTCCGAGGAAAAGCTGCACGAGACGATGGAGATGAAATCGCGGTTTATCTCGACTGTCTCGCACGAGCTTAGAACTCCGCTTGCCGCCATCAAGGAAGGCCTCAATATCGTCCTTGAAGGAGAAGCGGGACGGCTGAATAAAAAACAAAAGCAGTTTCTCGAACTTTCCAGAAGAAACGTCGACCGCCTCAGTATGCTGGTCAATGATGTCCTTGATTTCCAGAAACTCGAATCGGGAAGAATGAGGTTTGATTTTGACCCCGGCGATATGGCGGAAACAGTTAAAGAAGCGGCTCAAACAATGGCCCCTGTCGCCAAAAAGGCTGAGATTAATATGTCTGTTGAAATTAAATCCGACTGCTGCCAGGCCGTATTCGACCATAACAGGATGATTCAGTTAATTACCAATCTTTTGAGTAATGCCATTAAATTTACCCCGGCAGGCGGGAAAGTTGTGATTAGTATCGACCGGCAAAACGGAGAAATGGTTATTGTCGTCTCGGATACTGGTATGGGCATACCCAAAGATGACCTGCCCAGAATTTTTGAAAGATTTTACCGTATAAGAAGACCGGGAAAGGAAATCCCGGGCACCGGCCTCGGCCTGCCGATTGTCGCACAGATAATTGAACATCACGGCGGAAAGATAATGGCTGACAGCGAGCCGGACAAGGGAACAACTTTCACGATTATACTGCCTCTGAAACCTCCGCAGGATTTAAACGAACTTGACAGTGCCGGCGACGAAATCTTAGAAGAAACTATCTCCTGACCTGTTCTTCTATAGTCCTCCCTTTTCCTGCCATCAGCAAATCGTATTCGAGTTCGAACCGGATTTTGTGTCTGGCCTCTTCCTCGGCAAGTTCTATTAAGACCTCTTTCAGTGACGGCTCGGTTATTGTTGACAGCAGGTCGATATATAACCTGAACGATATTTTCTCTTTTTGCATTGCCAACAGCAGCAGTCCTTCGTAGTCCATTTGCATTATTTTGGACATATCGACCATATAATCGAGCGGTTTAGGGGTTTGGTTTTGCGTCGGATAGGGTTTTACGGTATTGCCCAGTTTCATTAGTTCCAGTTCGAGTTTGGCTTTATGTTCGAGTTCTTCGGATGCGAATTCAACGCACAGGCTGCGGATTTGCGGAATGTCGGTATATTGCGAAAGCAGGTTATAAAAGACGTTAGCCTCGATTTCTCTGCTGATTGCAAGCCGCAGTACATCTTCGACATTTTCGAGACCGCCCATTTTTGGCCCTCCCCATAACAACAAGATAAATTCTATCTGCTTATCCGGCAGATTCACGAAAAATGAAATCAGGAGAGTCCACCATCGAAACAAAATTTCGACGGTGAGACTTCTCCGTTAAAAATTTCTTTGAAATTTTTAACGGAGAGGGCGGGATTCGAACCCGCGGTACAAGCATTCACTCATACGACGGTTTAGCAAACCGTTGCCTTCAGCCTCTCGGCCACCTCTCCGGGTTCTATATAAAACATAGTTTATAGCCAAAGGGGTTATTTTGCAAGAAGATATAGAAAGTTCCTGTAATAATTATGGACAGCCAAATACCTTATTAATCGCTTAAGTCGATTATTTTCGCAGGCAGGGCGGTTTCACCTATTATATAAGCCGCAAGGCTGAACCACCGCTTTGCACCATCGAGAACGGCACTGTCGCTGCTGGCCGCTGCGGCATCGCTTTTTATCAATTCCGTATCGGGATTATTGATAAGCCTTACCGTCCCGCCGGTAACTGTTTCGATGATTTTCTTCAATCTGCCGCTGTTGGAGACAGGCCTGTCGAGCAGCCACAGGATTTGGTTTAACTTCAGTTCTTTAAGGCAGTTATTGATAAGCTCAATCGCCGGTATGGTTTCGGCAACCTTCCTGTACGTTCCGTGCATCCCGGCAAGGTCTCTTATACAGCCGTCGCGTCCGATGAAAAGAAACGCACCGCTTTTTGCCGCCTCGACGGTTATCAGCACGTTATAGCCGTCGATGATGATTTTCTGTCCGGCAAGCTCTTGCGGCCGGAGCTGTTTGGCAAGTCTTGCGGCGAGCCGGCGGTCAGAACAACTGCTCCGCATCACGGCCAGTCTCTGACGGTCGGTAAGCTCGAATTTATCGCCTACGAGCTTCAGGGCGGCGTTTTGCGGATAGTCTTTTGTCAAAAGCAGCGAGTAATCCGCCGTCGCCTGCCGCAAAGCGGAGATATTATCCCCGCTGAACAGCTTGCTGTCCTGCGGGTTGGCGCCTCGATGTTTCCTCTTGTCCGGCATATTTTTTAATTATATCTTCTTTATTGTTGATATTAAACAAAATCATTTGTTAAAATAACTGCCTTATGTTGTTTGGTAATCGGAATCTGGAATCAGAATTATGACATTAGAGCAATTATTAAAGCTGGTGGAAAACAAGCCTTTGGTTTGGCGGCCGCGTGTATGCAGCGATTCGAGAAATCTTCGGCAGGGCGATATCTTCGTCGCTATCAAAGGCACTCGTGTTGACGGCCATAATTTTATCGGCCAGGCCGCCGTCTCAGGCGCGAGATACATCGTTACTCAGCAGCCCGCGCAAGTCGCTTCAGCAGAAGTTATTCAGACCGATGATACTGCAAAGGCGCTCGGCCTTCTATCGCAGGCTTATTACAATTATCCCAACAGCAAATTAGTCAATCTCGCTGTTACCGGCACAAACGGCAAAACGACTACGGCATATCTTGTCCGCTCGATTATTACAAGCGCCGGAAAAAAGTGCGGACTAATAGGAACTGTAACAATCGACCTCGGCAGCGGTCAGGACAGCGTCGAATCATTGATGACGACGCCGGATGCATTAGAGCTTGCCTCGCTTGCCGACAAAATGGCGAATGCCGGTTCACAATATATGATTATGGAGGCAAGCAGTCACGCCATTGAGCAGAACCGTCTTGCTGGAATCGATTTTAGCGCCGCGGCCTTTACGAATTTTACAGGCGACCATCTCGATTATCACAAAACAATGGAGGCGTACCTTGCCGCCAAGTTAAGATTATTTCAGGGACTCGAATCCGATGCGACTGCGGTAATAAATAAGGACGATTCTGTCTGGCAGCAGGTAGCTGAAGCGACAAAAGCGAAAAAAATCTTCTACTCGCTCGAAACCGACCCGCTTCGACCGCAAAGCGAGGCGAGTGCCGACCTGACTGCGAAAATAATTTCGATGGATATTAACGGTACGGTTTTTGAACTTATGTTCAAAGGCGAAAAAATCAAGGTCTCATCGCCGCTCATCGGCAGGCACAATATCAGCAATCATCTTGCCGCCGCAGGGCTGGCAATCGGAGCAGGATTCGACCTTAAAACAATCGCCAAAGGCCTGTCGAAACTTGCCGCCGTCCCCGGCAGATTGCAGAAAGTCCCTTGCAGCAAAGCCTTTACGGTGCTTGTGGATTATGCCCATACCGACGATGCCCTCAAAAAGGTGCTCGAAACTTTAAAGCCCTTATGCAGGGGCAGGCTGATAGCGGTTTTCGGCTGCGGCGGAGACAGGGACAAAACAAAAAGACCTCGAATGGCTCAGGTCGCCCAGCAGTTTGCCGAGAAAATTTTTATTACGAGCGATAACCCGCGAACCGAAAAACCGGCGGCCATAATTGAAGACATTCTTGCGGGTTTTACCAATCCGCAGGCCGACAGTATTGTCGTCCAGCCCGACAGAAAACAAGCAATCGCCGAAGCGATAAACGCCGCGAAGAAAGATGATATAATTCTCATTGCCGGAAAGGGGCACGAAAATTATCAGATTATCGGTACGGAAAAAACTCATTTCAGCGATATTGAAACGGCAGCAAAATTCCTGGCGGGATGAAACCTCTGAAAATTAAAAAACTTGCTGAAATTATAAAAGCTCAGACATCTGAAATTTCAAATTTCAAATTTCAAATTTCAGATGTAAGTATTGACTCCCGAAAAATCTCGCCCGGCTGTGTATTCTTCGCGATTAAGGGTGAAAACCACGACGGCCACGATTTTGTCGAACAGGCTTTAAAGAGCGGTGCAGCCTGCGCAGTTGTGCAGAAAAAAATCGAAACCGACAAACCTGTTCTGCTCGTCGATGATACGATTAAGGCGCTTGGCGAATTGGCGAAGTATGTAAGAGAAAATTCATCATATAAAGTTGTCGCGATTACAGGTTCGGCGGGAAAAACGACCGTAAAAAACATAATCAGCCATATTTTAAGCGATAAATTCAGGTGTTTTTCTTCGCCGAAGAGCTATAACAACCACATCGGCGTTCCGCTTACGATACTGGATGCTCCGCAGGATACCCAAATTCTGATTTCAGAGCTCGGCAGCAATCATATCGGTGAAATCAGTCAGCTTACGCGGATAATTCAGCCCGATATCGCCGTCATAACGACAATATGTCCGGCTCATCTCGAAGGTTTCGGCAGTATCGATGCGATAATAGAGGAAAAAGTCTCCATCACGGCAGGCTTAAGAACAGGCGGAAAATTTTTCATCAACGGCTCGATAAAAAAACTCGTTGATTACTGCAAAACTCGGAAATTATCCTTTGAAACTTTTGAAGTGCCGGATTTTAAACTTTCAGGCGACAAAAGTACTTTTGTTATCGACAATGTCGCGGTTAGTCTTCCGCTTATCGGCAGGGCGAACGTCGAGAATGCTGCCGCCGCTTGGGCAGTCTGCAAAAGTCTGGGCATCTCGGCGAATCAATTTGCAAAATCCATCGCATCGGTAAAGCCGGTCGATATGAGACTTGAGCCTTTGAAGTTTGACTCCTGTCTTGTGCTTGCCGACTGCTATAACGCCAATCCCGGCTCGATGGCCAATGCGATTGAAACCTTATCCCTTATGGCGAACCAGCAGGGCAAAAGGGCTGTCTTTATCTGCGGCAAAATGGGCGAGCTTGGCAGAGATAGCGGAAAACTGCATACCGAGCTTGGCGAAAGAATCGCTCAGCATAAAATTCCGGTTTTACTGACGACAAAAGGAGATTGCGAACTTGCTGCCGATGCCGCGAAAAAATCCGCAGATTGCGATATTTCCATCGGTGTATTTGAAAATACCGCGCAGCTCTGCAATAATCTGCACAAATTTATCAAACCTGACGATATAGTACTGGTCAAAGCCTCGCGAAGCGAACGCTTTGAAACCGTTATTGACAAATTTAAGACGCTTTTTATCGGACATTAGTTAAAAATATGATTTATCATTTGCTTTCTCTTTTGGAAGATTTTGCAACCCGTTCGCTCGGTTTTTATGCCTGGCAGGAGGTTCTGTTCCGCTGCATAATGGCTGCGCTGACGAGTCTCGCCGTTGCCTGGCTTTTGGGTCCTAAAATTATCCGCTGGCTGATGCGCAAAAAAATCGGCGACAGGCCGGAATTTCATCACGAAAAGCTCAACGACCTAAACAAGGAAAAAGCAAACACTCCCACGATGGGTGGACTGATTATTATTGCGGCTGTTCTCGCCGGTACTCTATTGTGGGCAAAGCTCAACAACCCTTTCATACAGAAAGCAATAATTCTTGTGTTGTGGTTCGGCGGCATCGGCGCCGTTGACGACTGGCTCAAACTCACCAGCCAAATTCGTCAGCGCAGCCGCAACGGCCTCAAGCCGTGGGAAAAACTCATCTTCCAATTCGGCGGGGCGGTTCTAATCGCTACTTTTCTTTATTTCGATGTCGAAAAAATCCCCGATGCCACACGGTTCTGGCTGCCGTTCTATAAATACGGAATACCCATTACCGGCTGGCTGTTTGTTATTATCGCGATTCTTTATATCTCCGCTACGAGCAACGCCGTGAATTTAACCGATGGAATGGACGGCCTTGCGACCGGCTGCGTTGCCATCGCCAGTATGACGCTCGTAATTCTCTGTTACGTCGCGTCCGAATCTATGACGAGAACCTCGACGATGACTTGGGCGGGCTATCTGCTTTTGCCCCACATCCCGCAGTCCGGCGAACTGAGTATATTCTTTTCCGCGATTCTCGGCGCAGCGATGGGCTTTCTATGGTTTAATTGTCATCCTGCCCAGACTTTTATGGGCGATGTCGGTTCATTGCCGCTCGGCGCAGCGATGGGCTACGGTGCGCTGGTTACCAGAAATGAAATTCTGCTTCTGATTATCGGCGGCGTGTTCGTTATCGAACTTATCAGCGTTATCCTGCAGGTATTATATTTCAAATATACCGGCGGCAGGAGACTTTTCAGATGCGCCCCGATTCATCATCATTTTCATCTGGCAGGCTGGTCAGAGCCGCAGGTCGTAGTGAGATTTTGGCTCATAGCCGCCGCTTTTGCGACACTTGCGCTTGCGACGCTAAAGATTCGCTGACGAAATTACTTTATCATTTCCTGGACAGCATCCTGTATGATAGGTGTGTTCATAAAAGTTTCTTTGTTCACATTTTTCGTATATGATTCGATATGCTCAATACATTCGATTATGTAAATCAGATAAAGTTTATCATCCTTCATAAAGATTTGGCCTCTTTGATGATTTTGTCTTTTATATACCAATGAAGCCCTGCTTCTGTAACGACATCGACTTTGCGTTGCAGAAGATTTTGCAGGTCGTATAATAATCCGCCAAGGTCAAAGAGACTGCGTCCCTCTTCCAAATCAACCAGAAAATCCACATCGCTGTCTGGTTTTGCCTCGCCCCTTGCGACTGAGCCGAAAATTCTGACATTAAAAGCGCCGCGCTTTGCCGCAAGAGCAAGTATCTGCTCTCTTTGTTTGCCTATTATCTCTTCTGTTCCCATAGAATCAGTTTAAATCACGTGTTAATCCGTGTCAAATATAAAGTTGCGCATAAAAAAGCCCCGCTGTTTTGCAATGGCAGGGCTTTGATATAATTAGTGTAATTTTTATTCAAAAAGGAACGAGCCATACTGTGCCGCTTCGCCCAATTCTTCGTGAATCCTGAGAAGCTGGTTGTATTTGCAGATTCTGTCGGTTCTGCACGCCGAACCTGTCTTAATCTGGCCGACGCCGGTTGCTACCGCTAAATCTGCAATTGTCGAATCTTCCGTCTCGCCGCAATAGATGCCTGGCAGAATGCTGCTCTTGAACTGATATGATTAAATCTGTCTGCCATACCTCTTATGCTCGGCGCACTTATTAAATCAAATTGGTATTATCGGCAGTTTACGCCTATGATTTATTTTATTTACTTCCCAAGAAACTTATTCCCAAAGACAGAACAATTACAATGTGCACGACTACAATTGTGTTTATCGCAAAAAGAAATGCCTTGGGATTATCACAATTTTTCTCGGCGATTTTTATGCTTTTAAAAATCCGTGGCAGTGTTACTACAGCAACTATTGCTGTTGCAGGTATTATTTTTAGAACAACGCCTAAAGCCAAAAGGGCAAATACACCTGCTAAACCCAGCTTTAGTAGCAGAATCGTTCTTTGTTTTCCGAGTTTCACTACCAGATTTCGTTTCCCAACGAGCATATCCTGATAGTAGTCCGGTATTTCGTTGAGAATCGCCAGGCAAAACACACTCAAACCGCTGATTATAGAGATAAAAAACGGCACAAAGTCAACTCTTTGCAGTTGAATGTAGTAACTGCCCAGTACCATAAATGGGCCATAGCAGAGACCTATCACTATTTCCCCAAATCCGCGGTATGCCCATCTAATCGGCGGACCTGCATAAAAATACGCACCGAGAAATCCAAGGAAAGAAAACAAAAGCACCGGCCAGCCTGTCTGCAAAGTCAGATAAAGGCCGATGACAAACGCAAGTCCGAGAGCCAGAATTCCCAATTTAAAAAACCAACCTGGAATTTCTGGTTGGTTCTGAGAAAAAACTCTGTCGCCGCCTTCTTTTGCATCAAAGTATTCATTGAACAATTCCACCGCGACGAGAACAAAAAATATTCCCCCAAATCCCAGCCAAAAACGAAGCTGGTTGAGTTTCCTCTGGGCGTTAAACGCTACAGCCTGACCTAAAAGAAACGGAAGCAGTCCCGCGAAAAGAAAAAAACGATACCTTATTAGTTCTATCAGATTCACAGCAGGATTAAATTTCTATCCAGTTATTTGACTGAGCTAAAAGCTGCGGGTCGGCAATTACTTTTTCGGCGAAATCGACTACCTTGGGATTCCGCCAGGCCAACCTATAATTTTGCCAGACCTCTCTCAGACTTTGTTTCTTCAGGTCACCGCAGATAAAGGGCAAAGCAGATATGAGTTTAACCTTGCCGTTTGGCAAAATTAACAGACTCGCTGCTGGTTGGTCCAAACGGTATTTTAACTCTTCAATAATGTCTGAAGGATAATAATAAACCTTCATCTTACCTTCGTAAGCATCGGCTTTTTCCTTTAGTATATTGAAAAACTTATCATATTCCTCAAGCGATGAACATATAGTATCCCAGTTTTTCGCTGCTCGTCCGATTCGCATTGTTTTGCCTGTGTAAACGCCGTAAGCTCCCATCGAATAGGCCATATCTATAATATCGCCTATTTCGTGGTAGTTAAATTTCGTAGGAACGAAGACAATTTCGGTATTTACACCGCCTTTTATAAGACATTTACAAGCCGATACTGCTTTTGCCCAATTGCCTCCTGCTCTTAACCTCTCATGCGTCTCGGGTGTTGCGCCATCGAGACTTATCTGTACCGACCGCAGTTTCAGCTCTGCCAGTCTGTCAGCGGCCTGTTCATCAATAAACTCACCGTTGGTCTCTATCTTGAGGCTTATACTGTTATTTCTAATAAACTCGCAGACCTCGAAAAAGTAGGGGCAAAGCATCGGCTCTCCACCTGATATAGCCACATAAGGAATATTTGATTCTGCAATTTGCCCGCAGAAATCGAGAGCCTCTTCTTTGGTCATCTCATCGGGCATACTGTGGCCGGACTCCTCACAACAATGCAGGCACCTTAAATTGCAGGCTGAATTAAGCTGCCAGGCAATGAAGAGCGGTGCCTTATAATCTTCGAAGTTGCTGCCCCTGAGAATTTCCCGAAGCTGGTCGTCCGGCCCGGGATTGGTTAAACGAGCCAATTTTTTATCTTCAGCTGCAATATCCATGCTTACTCCTATGCTCTGACTATGCTGTTTGACTTCAATTGGTTGGTAAACTCAATAACGTCTTTTTCAATCGTTTGTCTGTCACCATCGTAGTTGTCACATAGCACGCTTATGATATGCGTCAAGTCTTTTCCCTTTTCGATTAACCGCAAAATCTCTCCGCCGATTTCATCAGTTACAAATATCTTTTCGGTCAAAGTGTCAAACACCACTGCCCCGAATCTTTCTTTTCTGATTTTCGTATGTTTAGTGAAATTCATCTAAAACTCTTTTTCTTCACAAATGCCATCTACGTACAAGAGCATAAGTACACGCACAAAATACTATTATTATATATAATCTGATTGACAATCACCAACAAATAATAACCAATTAAGTAAATCGGATATAAGGCTGGGCCATTACTTTTCCGGAAACATCTTCAAGTTTTGGTTTCTGCCATTTCTTTTTTGCTTTACCCTTGTTGGCTACGGCAGATTTTGCTTCGCTGATTTCTGATTGTTCCTTTTCCATATCCGAGTCTCGTTTTTTGGTTTTAGTGTTAAATAAAACCCCCGGCTTTTATTTCCAGGGGGTTTAAAAACATTTTCTGACGGCTTTTATTCGAACAAGAACGAACCATACTGTGCCGCATCACCCAATTCTTCGTGAATCCTGAGAAGCTGGTTATACTTGCAGATTCTGTCGGTTCTGCACGCCGAGCCTGTCTTAATCTGGCCGACGCCGGTTGCTACCGCCAAATCAGCGATTGTCGAATCTTCCGTTTCGCCGCTGCGATGGCTTATAACCGCCGTCCAGCCTGCTCTCTTGGCCATATTTATCGCTTCAAAAGTCTCTGTCAGCGTGCCGATTTGGTTCAATTTGATAAGAATTGAATTTGCGCTGCCAAGTTTTATGCCTTTTGCAAGTCGCTCTGTGTTCGTAACGAACAAATCGTCGCCGACAAGCTGGCACTTATCGCCTACCGTCTCGGTCAGCTTCTTCCAGCCCGCCCAGTCGTCTTCAGCTAATCCGTCTTCGAGACTTACGATTGGATATTTCTTTATCCAGCCTGCCCAGTGCTTAACCATATCCTCGGACGACACTTTTTTATTCGGTGCTGATTTGAAGAATTTATATTTTTTTGCTTTTTCGTCCCAAAGTTCCGTCGCCGCAGGGTCGAGTGCGATAGCGATTTGCTTGCCTGCCTTGTAGCCGGCCTTTTTGATGGCTTCGAGAACAACCTCAATCGCCTCGTCGTTGCTTTTCAGCGACGGTGCAAACCCGCCTTCATCGCCGACAGAGGTATTATAACCTTTTTTCTTCAGTACGCCCTTGAGCGTATGAAAAACTTCGGCTCCCATTCTCAGCGCTTCCGGAAAATCCTTTGCCCCAATCGGCATAACCATAAATTCCTGAAAATCGACGTTGTTGTCGGCGTGTTTTCCGCCGTTGAGGATATTCATCATCGGCACCGGCAGTACATTCGCGTTGCATCCGCCCAGATACCTGTACAGCGGCAGACCGACAGAAGCGGCTGCTGCTTTCGCTACTGCAAGCGATACGCCGAGGATTGCGTTTGCGCCGAACTTGGCCTTGTTCTTTGTGCCGTCCAGCTCAATCATAAATCTATCGACGTCTTCCTGTGCCAGCGCTTCGAATCCGATAATTTCAGGAGCGATTTTCGTATTAACGTTTTTCACTGCTGTTAGTGTGCCTTTGCCCATATATCGTTTGGCCTTTGTATCGCGAAGTTCGACCGCCTCGTGAGCGCCGGTGCTTGCTCCGGATGGGACTGCCGCTCTGCCGAATGAGCCGTCTTCGAGCGTAACATCGACTTCTACTGTCGGATTGCCCCGTGAATCGAGGATTTCTCTTGCCCTAACGTCAACTATTGTCGTAAACATCTTATTATTCCTTTCTTAATGATTTATAGTGTTTGTTGAAACGAGAAGAATAGCTATTTTCCCCCATTTAGTCAAGGCCTAAAGTTTGGATAGAGTTTGGCCATCGCTGACTAACTTTTCGACCTATGGATTTTATTTCCTTCCAGAAAAATTGTTAATATTTTCCTGAATAATGGGGGTCTTCCCATTCATAACGCAATGGATTAGATAAGGAATACTTGCTTCCGCTGGCCTGAATTCCTTTTTCTTTCATTACTTTCCTTAACTTGAAGATTGACGGCCAGTAAGGTATCGCCAATGAAATCAACAATATCCATAAAATAGCTGCAACGAATCCCAAGTAATTCCCTTCGCTTTGCCAAGCAAAAATGGAAACAATGATAGTTGGCCACATTAGCCAATAATATAACGCACAATACTTGAAGACCCAAATATTCTTGTTGCCCTCTTTTTTCTTTTCTATGTAAACCATTTCTATCTCCCTTCAATAATGATTATCCTCTGAAGAGATTGCTGATTTTTCAGACTTCGAAATTTGCAGAGAGAAATTTTTGTATTTCTTCGACAAATCGTCTTGTTTTTTCGAGCCAGTCTTTAACCTCTTCTGGATTGAAAGCGGCATTATCGACATAATCGCCGGTTTGACGGCTCTGAAATAAAAGGTCAAAATGCCTGCCGGACTCTTTTGATAATAATCCGGCTTTTACATAATCCTTATGCAGCATAGCTCTTAATTGGCCGTGTTTGCTCGTGGATTTATCCTGCGATATCAGCAATGCTGAAACCGCGTAAAAACAGGCATAGTATAACCGGTTGACATAAGTATTTGTATAACCTGAATCGAACAGCAACTTTGCTTCTTCAAGAGTTTGGAATGCTCTTTCGAGTCTGTATTTGGCTAATTCTTTTGACTCTTTTGTCAAACTCGGATTCCTTCCCTGTCGATATTCTTATGGAACGGCATTGCGCGGGACAAAGGACTGTTCCACACAGTTCTGTTTTGAACGACGAAGCTTATCATTGCTTCAGTCTCAAGTTCGATTGGATAAATATGGTCGAGAATCTTCTCGCTGAGTTTTAAATCTGCCCGTTGGTCAACAAGGATTAAAATATCGTAATCGGAATATTCTTGTGCCTGGCCTCGAGCGCGTGAGCCAAATAAGATAATATCAGCATCCGGCGATACTTTTTTCACTGCGGTTTTACATTTATTTAGTACTGATTTGTCGAAACTAACCATAATAATGAATTATATCTCAAAACTTATCAGAATCAAGATGAATCTTGTTCTATTTCCCTGTCATTTCCCGCTCAATTTTTTATCGTCAGCAGCCTCCAATTTCAGTCGGTGACAATTTGACACCGACTCACTGCCTTCTTTTCCTAACCGTTCTTTCAACTTGTTCCAATACTTTCTGGCGGTTTGGAAATCAGGCTGCTGTATCAAAACCTGTACAATATCTACCACCGAAAAGAACCACGTTTCGGTTTTTTCATCGAAATGTCGGCGGATTTTATAGCCTTCGAAAATCGCTAAATTGTTTTTCATACTGCCTCTGCAAGAAATCTCTTTTACCTTTTGCCTTATGCTCTTATACCTTATCTTTCCTTACCTCAAAATCAAGATAAATAATAGTTATCGGTTATCGGCAATTCAGTTATCGGTTGTGGTTGTCAGGGTCGGTTTTAAATCTTCCAAGCCCCTCAAAAACAGGGGGTTTTGGGGTCAAACGCAGGCGAACGCAGGTCGGTTGGTATCAATGCAGGGTCAGGCCGGAAATAATTCAAATTTGCAGCGAAAAGTGTACAAAAACAAATACTTAAAAATCCGTGAAATCCGTGTAATCCGCGGTTACTTTTTCTTATACGCTTCTTTCGGGTCGTAAACTTTTTCCGCCGCGAACTCAAGTTTTCCGTCGGGCTTTCAGTTCTCCGGGGCGATGAAATTTGCCGCCAACAGCGAGATGGTCTCGCCGGTAGTTATGCAAATGATAAAAGCCGGCGAAAAAAGCGGCGATATAGGCGAAGTTTGCAGTAAAATAAGCGACTTTTATGATAAAAAACTCAAAAATACCATTAAAAACGTAACCGGTATGATTGAGCCTTTAATGATTATTATAATGGGATGCATTATCGGTACTATCGCTATCGCTCTTTTGCTTCCGATATTCAGAATATCCACAATTATGTCACGCTGAGGTCGCTAACTTAAGCATATATAACGACATACGTGCAAATAGGATTCCTTTCTAAAATAACGGATATAATCTTTCGCAAAACTATTGCATTAAAGAATTTAGCTGTTATAATCCTTAATTCGCCAGATTTAGGATTCTGGGTAAATAAAGATTGTTTTCGAAAGGCAGAATTAAAAGATGTTGACGAAGGAAAAAAAAGGGCAGGTAATTAAGGAATTTAAAGTTTCAGAAAAGGACACCGGTTCGTCGGAAGTCCAGATAGCAATTCTTACTACGAGGATTAACGAACTTACCGATCATTTCAAGGCCCATCCTAAAGACCATTCATCAAGAAGAGGCTTGCTGAGAATGGTCGGCAACAGGACTGCACTGCTTAAGTATATAAGCAAAAGAGACATAAAAAAATACAAAGAGATTATCAGTCGTCTCGGACTCCGCAAATAAATACCCTATCCGCAAGTCTTTTACGGTTATGGGTATTTTTAACCTATTTAATATTTATTTAAAGCATTTTTGTTTCTTGAGGTAATTATGGCAGATGTTGTTAGGGTAGAAAAGCAGATTGGTGAAAAGAAACTTATTTTAGAAACAGGTAAAATAGCAAAACAGGCAGACGGCGCCGTTATAGCAACTTACGGCGAATCGATGGTTTTGGTGGCGGCAGTGTCAGCGTCGCCTTCGAGAGAACTCGATTATTTTCCGCTTAGCGTCGAATATCGTGAGAAACTCAGCGCAGCGGGCAAATTTCCCGGCGGGTTTATGAAGAGAGAGGGCAGACCCAGCACGAAAGAAATCCTGACCTCAAGATTAATTGACAGGCCGCTGAGGCCGCTTTTCCCGGACGGATATTTTGACGAGGTACAGATAAGCGCTACTGTAATCAGTGCCGACCCGGAAAACGACCCGGATATTCTTGCAGTAATCGGAGCCAGCGCCGCTCTTTCCATAAGCACAATACCGTTCGAGGGGCCTATCGGAGCAGTAAGATTAGGCAGAATAGACGGCAAATTCGTTATCAATCCGACGTATGAAAACAGAGAGAAAAGCGATTTCAATCTCGTACTGACCGGCAAACTCGACGCTATAAATATGATTGAAGTCGATGCGAAACAGGTTTTTGAAGACGTCGCAGCCGAGGCGATTAAAATCGCCCAGCAGTCGATAAAGGATATCTGCGAACTGATTGACGAACTGGTTGCAAAATGCGGTAAGGAAAAACAGGTTCCAGAGCTTGAATGGGACCAGGCTCTTGCCGATGAAATAAGCAAAAAATATTCCGATAAGTTCAAAGATGCATTTGGAATTAAGGTCAAAAGCGACAGAAGCAATGCCCTTAAGGATATTGTTAAGGAAATAACGGAGCAGTACTGTCCGGAGCCGCAGATTGGCCAGGAGCCTCGCTGCTCGAAGAGACTTTTAGGAAGAATAATTGACAGCATACAGAAACGAATTGTAAGGGACAGGATACTCGACGGCAAAAGGCCTGACGGAAGGTCTGCTGTCGAAATAAGGCCGATAAGCTGCGAAGTAGGATTGCTGCCGCGTGCTCACGGTTCGGCTCTTTTTACAAGAGGCGAGACGCAGTCTCTGGTTTCAGTTACGCTCGGCACAAGTATGGACGAACAAATCGTCGATGGTCTTATAGAAGAATACGGCCAGAAGTTTATGCTGCATTATAATTTCCCGCCTTATTCTGTCGGCGAAGTCAAGCCGATGCGGGGTCCGGGCAGACGTGAAATAGGTCACGGTGCACTGGCCGAAAAGGCGCTGGAACAGGTAAGGCCGAACATCGACGACTTTGCTTATACGATGAAGATTGTCTCCGACATTACCGAGTCGAATGGTTCGAGTTCGATGGCGACCGTATGCGGCGGAACACTCGCTCTTATGGATGCGGGCGTTCCGATTGTAGAGCCCGTTGCGGGAATATCGATAGGTCTTGTAAAGGAAAAAGACAAATACGCATTACTGACGGACATAATCGGCGATGAAGACCATTTCGGCGATATGGATTTCAAGGTTGCCGGTACGAAAAACGGTATTACAGCTATTCAGCTTGATATAAAGGCAGATACTTTGTCTTATGATATTATGGTCGAATCGCTTGAAATGGCCAAACAGGCCCGTCTTAAACTGCTTGAAATTATGACACGGACCATAAGCAAACCAAGAGAAAAGCTGAGCGTATATGCTCCGAAACTAACCAGCATAGAAATCGACCCCGAATTCATCGGCAAGTTAATCGGTCCGGGCGGGAAAAATATAAAAGCCCTCCAGGAAAAGACCGGCACAAAGATAGAAATCGAAGAGGACGGCACGGTTTATATAAGCTGCGTAGGCGGCGAAGGACATATGGAAGCCAAGCAGCTTATTCAGGCGATGACCGAACCGCCGACTGTCGGTCGTATTTATCCGAAATCGAAAGTCGTTTCGATAAAGGACTTCGGAGCGTTTGTCGAGATAATACCGGGCGTCGAAGGTCTTTGCCATATCAGCGAACTGGCCGACGGTTTCGTTAAAAATGTCGATAGCATTTGTAAAATCGGAGATGAAATACCGGTTAAGCTTCTTTCTATGGACGACCAGGGCAGGTTCAAACTTTCGAGAAAGGCCGCTCTTGCACAAATGAAAGCCGAAGGACAGGCGAAGGCATAAATTTTTCGAACGATAACCGGCGGGCTGTTCCAAACTGTGTATGTTCCATAATCGCAGAAAAAACACGCAGGCGCAAACTCCGAAAGTGTCGGAACTTGAGGAATTGAGCCGGCTTACGGGCGGACTTGCTCACGAGATAAAAAACCCTCTTTCGATTATCAAGGTCAATCTCAAACTGATAAGCGAAGAACTTGCATCCAAAGAAGCCAATCCGGCAAGGGCCGCAAGAAAGATTGACGTCGTCCGCAAAGAGACCGACCGGCTGGAACAGATTCTCGAAGATTTTCTGCGGTATATCCGTAAAACCGAGCTGCATCCTGTCTCTGTGGATATTAATCAGCTCGTAATGGATATGGCGGATTTCTATTCGCCGCAGGCTGCAAGCCGTTCGATTACGCTCAGGGTTGCTTTGGACAGCGGACAGTTGATTTGCAAAGCGGACGCCGATATGTTAAAACAGGTACTGCTTAATCTCTTTATCAATGCCCAGCAGGCGATGCCTGACGGCGGAGATTTGATGCTCAGAACACAGAAAAACGGACCCAATGCGGTAATTATTGTCAGCGATACGGGCAAAGGAATAGAACCGGAAAATTTGAATAAGATTTTCGACGCTTATTATTCCACCAAATCCGGCGGCAGCGGACTGGGACTTCCAACGTCGCGAAAAATCATAGAGGCCCATAACGGCTCGATAAGAGTTGACAGCGTACTGCAAAAAGGCAGCTCGTTTACTATTCAACTGCCTCTGGAAGAAAAATAATATGGCGGAAAAACCTGCAATACTGATTATTGACGATGAAGCCGGACACGCGGATGTTCTGGCCGAGGCGCTTGCGCAAAGCGGCGGCGAAACAATTGCCGTCTATGACGCCAAAAACGCAATCGAACTGCTCAGCACAAAACATATCGATATTGTGATAACCGACCTGAACCTGCACAATGACAAAATCAACGGAATTGATATCCTGAAGACCGCCAAAGAACAAAATCCCAACAGCGATGTTATTCTTATTACCGCTTATGCCACGATAGAAACCTGCAAAGAGGCGCTCCGCGAAGGTGCGTTTGATTATCTTGTCAAGCCTATCGATATCGACCAGCTTCGGGCGATGACGGAAAGGGTTCTTAAAAAGTTTTTGACCGCTTCCGGCGCCGCGAAAGACCGCGACGGTTTCAAATTTGACGGCGTAATCGGCAAGAGCGGCGCTATGCGTTCCGTATTGGCTGTTCTCGAAAGGGTTGCGCCGACAAATATAACCGTTTTAATCGAGGGCGAATCCGGCACGGGAAAAGAGCTGCTTGCGCAGGCGATTCACGAAAATTCTCTGCGAAGAAACAACGCGTTTAAACCTATAAATTGCGCCGGTTTTACCGAATCACTGCTTGAAAGCGAATTATTCGGCCATTCGAGGGGCGCTTTTACGGGAGCGACCGAAACCCGCAAGGGTTTGTTTGAAGTCGCTGATAAAGGAACTCTTTTTCTCGATGAAATCGGCGATATGCCGCTTGCGATGCAGGCGAAACTTTTAAGGGTGCTCGAAGACGGGATTATCGTGCCGGTCGGCTCGAATAAATCGACAGTTGTCGATGTTCGAGTTATCAGCGCTACGAATCACGACCTTGACAAGCTGGTCGAACAGGGCAAATTCAGACAGGACCTTTATTTCAGAATCAAAGGCGTCAGCGTTACAGTTCCGCCTCTGCGGGACAGGGTCGAAGATATCGGCCGGCTTGCCGATTACTTTTTGACACAGGCTGTCGAGGAATTAGGAAAGCCGAAGAAGACTATTTCCGACAGCGCATTGAATATCCTCAAGGCTTATAACTGGCCCGGCAATATAAGACAGCTTAGAAACTGCATCAGGACAATGGTCGTTATGGGCGATTCCGAAAAACTCGATGTAAAGGATATACCCGCCGAGATTTATCAGGTCAGACAAATTTCAGGGCAGGTGGCAGGCGGAGCTTCGCTCGACGCTCTTGAAAAACAGGCTATTATCGATGTGCTGGCTAAAACGCAGAATAACCGTAAAAAGGCGGCCAAACTCCTCGGCATCGGCGAAAGAACGCTTTATCGAAAAATAAAAGAGTACGGCATTCAGTAATTTCCCGATTTTTAATTAGCCACAAACTGACGCGAATTATTGGAGTGGTTTTTTAGTAACCCCTCGATCAAATCTCTTGCTCAAATGAAGTTTTATTAAATTCTGTTTAGATTTCTCATGAAGCAAGGGCTTAACAGTTGCGGGTCGTGGGGGAAACGCTTTCTTTTTACGACTCTGTTTCCTGAACCAATACCCAAATACGCTTTAATGGCAGTTCCGCCTTAATTTCTTCGGGAAAGCTTTCATAATATCTTAATACATTTTCGACTACATCACCCGCGTCCCAAATTCTTATTTCAAAGAAATCTTGCCTTGCATTAGCAATGACTGTTCGCTTGAATCCTCCCCATGCCACAAGAAGTCCCTGCTCTGCTCTAAAGTCCTTCATTATTCCTTTTAGTTCACGAAGAATCTTGATGTCCTGTTGTGTGTCTCCCCCCTTTACTTGAACAAGCAAACGAGGTGGATCAAATCCCATCGGGCCACGTCCTGCGATTATATCGACGCCACCATCAGGCCCCGGTTTGGATACCTCCGTTACATATCCTTGCGATTCCAAAATCGCATTGACTAAATCCGCAAGTTGATGACCGGTGAATTTTTGAGCAATCCAAGAACGAATTTGTGTGCTTGCATTATCAGCTAAATCCAATAATTGCCCAATTCTCTCATCACTTACTTCTTCAGTTTCATCAGCAATTATAACTTGTGAAGTGGTTTTGCCCTCTAAAATTGCCTTTATGCGTTCTTCCGCATTGTTTCGCTTAATTTGGCAAACAGTCATAAATGCGCCAAAAGAATAAAGCAAGTCTTGGTCGAAACGGCTACGAGAAATATCTTCTTGAATCCAATCAACATCTCTTGTATGTTTTGCATCCCGAGGATTTTCAGGTCGGTATTTATAATCTCCGGTTACCTTACCAATTGCGATTGCATCCTGCCCTTTTAACGGAAGGATTACCAAATCTCCTGTTTTTATACGTTTTGCAAAAGCCCAAAGCTGTCCTTGATAGTTGTATAACCTCGCTGGCAGTGCGTCAGGATAGGCTTTACGTAAGCCATCTAACATTTCTTCACGTGTATTGAACTGGGACAAGGTCTCCATTTCACTCCATCCAATTACTACTTGCCCTTTATCAAGAGCCCATTCTTGTTGTTGTCCTCTTGACCCTGCTCTAACTAACCATATTGCCATTTTAATTTCTCCTTTAGTCGTTTGTTTTTTATCTTTATCACATTGGTACCTTCAAATTATCTTGGAAAACTGTCATTATATCTTCAAACCAGAAGTAAAAGCAAGTTTTTTGTGGCTATTTTTGCCGCCACTTCGGCATCTGGTCGGGTGTAACTTTTTCCCACAATCCCTTTTTTTGTTCTCTTGCGGTTTTTTCGAGCTGAATATATTCTTCAAGCCGACTGTGCGGAAAACGCGTATCGGCGTAGGCAAAACCTTCGCTTAATAATACCTCGTTAAGGAATCTGTCATCGGGAAGCTGTACATAAGCTAATAACCGGCCGTATCTGCACCTTGTATTATTTTCCTTATCGAGATAGACCGTAACCTGTTTTTCAAAACACATTTTCTCTGTGAACTCGGCGGCTTCGGGGCCGAAGTGCATAACTCCGAGTTTAGGGTGTTTAGTCTCCGGAGTATCAACGCCCCAGAGGCGGATTCTTGTCCCGTTAGAGACAGGCCGTCCAAGACGGCCGTCAGACATCAAAGATGTCTTGTCTCTAACGGGACTCGTATTTGCGTAATTTCCACCTGCCCGCCGTAGCTTTAGCGAAGGCGGGTCCGGTATGTTTATGTCGATTGTGTCGCCGTCAACGACTTTTACTACGGTAAAACTTTTTCCGTTATATTTGTCCCAATCGCTGAGACTTGCTGTTTGTTCACCGGCGGCAGGTTTATCACGGCTGATAACATTTCTGTCGAGCCATACGAGTGCCGACGCCAATAAAAAAGCCGACAGCAGCAGAATATTCCGCTGCAATCGGCTTTGTGCGTATTTTATATTATTGTTTTTCATTTATAACCCCCACCGCAGGGGTGGGGGCTAAACACTATTTAACATAACTGCGTTTATTGACGGGTTTGTCGAGTTCGAAAGTTTTGCATAAGCAGATAAGCGCCTTATCGCCCTGATGCTTGTCAACGATACAGCTTATACGTATTTCACTGGTTGTAATCGAATCGATATTGATTTTCTGCTTTGCCAGCGTGCTAAACATCATATTTGCGACACCGTAGTGAGTCCGCATACCTACGCCGATTATGGACACTTCTGCGATGTCGTCACGGTAGAAAACTTCCTTGCATCCTACTTTGTCCTTGATTTCCTCGACGGCTTTTTTGGCATCGGCAAAGTCGTTTTTATTGACAGTAAAAGAGATGTTAGCCTTTTGCTTGCTGACCTCGGTCTGGATGATGTCATTGACGCTTACTCTGGCCTTGGCAAGATGCGCGAAGACTTTTGCAGCGTTGCCGGGCTTGTTAGCGACGCCTATCATACTTATTTTTGCAAGATTTTTTTCAATCGTCGCTCCTGATACAAGTATACCTTCCATTTGCGGGACCTCATGAATAATTAAAGTTCCTTTTTTGCCTGTTAGACTGCTTCTGACATGTATGGTTACGCTATATTTTTTGCCGAACTCAATCGAGCGGCCGTGCATAACTCCCGAGCCGAGACTTGCCATTTCGAGTACTTCGTCGTAGCTTATTTTTTCGAGCCTGGCGGCCTTTTTGAATATTCGCGGGTCGGTCGTATAAACGCCGTCAACATCGGTATAAATATCGCAGGTATCCGCTTTCAAAGCCGCGGCCAGTGCGACGGCGCTTGTGTCCGAGCCGCCTCTGCCCAATGTCGTAACATTTGCATTTTCGTCGATGCCCTGAAAACCGGCGACGATGACGATATTGCCTGCGTTGAGATGTTTTTTTATTCTTTCGGCGTTAATACTCTTAATTCTCGCCTTTGTGTGGACGCTGTCGGTAACTAATCCGACCTGAGCGCCGGTAAGGCTTATCGCTTTATAGCCCATTGCTTCGATTGCCATAGCTACGAGCGAAATGGTCTGCTGTTCGCCGGTGCTCAAAAGCTGGTCCATCTCCCGCTTTGGCGGGTTAGGATTAACCTCAAGAGCGTCGGCAATCAGTTCATCAGTCTGCTTTCCGCGGGCCGAGGCAACCATAACAACCTGTTTGCCCCGCTTGAACTCATCGACGGCTCTTTTGGCCGCTCTTTTGATTTTCTCGGCGTTGGCTACCGATGTTCCGCCGAATTTCTGTACGATAATTTTCTTCTTTTTACTCATAATCAGCTCTTTATAAAGTACTCCATAAGTTCGCAGCCTTTTTCAATCTTCAGTCCGGATTGTGCCGCCTCAGCTTCGCTGAAAGGACTGTTCAGCAGGGGGTCGATTCCGGTGCCCGCCATCGCAAAAGGTACGGGCTGGCCGGTATGAGCCTTATGGCTCACAGGTGTCGGATGGTCCGGCATAACCAGAATCCGCCGACTTTCGTATTTTTGCAGGGCATTATATACAGGCCCGACTATGTATTTGTCAATACGTTCTACCGCTTTTTTCTTCAAATCTGCGTTTCCTGCGTGGCCGGCTTCGTCCGGGCCTTCGATATGTACGAAAACTATATCATATTTTTCGAGGGCTTTTATTGCGGCCTCTGCCTTTCCGTTATAATTCGTATCCGCAAAGCCGGTTGCTCCTTCTACCTTGATAAGGTCGAAACCTATCAGCTTGGCAAGACCCCGAACAAGGTCAACTGCGGTTATCGCGACGCCTTTAAGGCCGAACCTGCTCTCGAAACTGTCCATCGCGGCCTTTTTGCCCTGACCCCAAAGCCAGATGGAACTTACCGGATTTTCGCCCAAATCCCGACGGATTTTGTTGATTTCGTGGTCGGCGAGCAACTGCCTCGAACGAGCCATCATATTGACGAGTATCTCGGCGTTTTTGCCGCGAGGCAGATTCTTGGCTATCGGCCGGCCGATTATGTCGTGAGACGGTTCGGTATAAACGTCGAAATCAACGTCTTTTATAACGCAAATATGCCTGTAACTGACGCCTGGATAAAACTTTACGTTCTTGCTGCCGAGCACTCGATTCAAATCCTCGACTATTTTTGCGCCTTCCGGACTGGATATATGGCCTGCGCTGTGGTCGGCCATTTGCTCATCGGCAATCGTTACGAGATTGCACCTGAACACCCAGTCGGTCACCTCGAGCGGGATATTCATCGCGACCGCTTCAATGGGGGCTCTGCCGGTGTAGTATCTTTGAGGGTCGTAGCCGAGCAGACTCATCATTGCGACATCGCTGCCGGGAGACATATTTTCAGCTACCGTCTGGACCATCCCCAGTCTGCCGGCCTTGCTGATTTTGTCGATGTTGGGAATCTCGGCCGCCTCGAATATCGTTTTGCCGCCGAACTGTTCAATCGGCTCATCTGCTGCGCCATCCGGAATTATTATCGCATATTTCATCCCGCACCTTTTTTTATTCTATTTTTAAAAGGTCTATCTTTATAAAAACTATTACTCTCCGAATTTTTTGAAAGGTGTATATGAAATATTGAATATTTAAAAGGTGCGGGATTCATCAATCGCTATCCTCCGGTATATCGACTATTCTTATACACACCGGTTTTTCTTTTACGATTTCCAGTTTTGCCAGGTCGGCCAGTGCCGCAGTGTTTTTTTTCTGCTGTGTCAGATGGGTTATCACAATAGCAGGCACTATATTATGTGAATTATGCTCTTCGTGCTGAAGAACGCCGGAAAGGCTTATTTCGTGATTGGCGAGAATCGTACAGATTTGAGCGAACACGCCGGGCTTGTCGGATACCCGCAGCTTTATATAAAATCTGCTGACAAGCTCGTCAATTTTACCGATAATGCCGGCAACCTTGTTTTTCGGTTCGAGGGACAGATGTTTGAAGAGCTTTTTCGAGTTGCCCATCGCCACTTCGATAATATCAGCTACGACAGCCGATGCGGTCGGCATCATTCCTGCGCCGCGGCCGTAGAACATCGTCTGGCCTACGGCGTGGCCGAATATGCTGACGGCGTTAAAAGGTCCATCGACTCTCGCCAAGGCGTTATCGCCGGATATAAATGACGGATGAACCCGCAGGAAAATTTTGCCGTCGTCGGTTTTCTGGCCGATTGCCAATAGTTTGAGGGTATAGCCCATTTCCCTGCCGTATCGGATATCGACTATGTCGATATTTTCTATGCCTTCGACGAAAATATCGCCGGGCAGAATCTCGCAGCTGAAAGCGATTGACGAAAGAATCGCAAGTTTGTGTGCGCTGTCCTGACCGTTGATGTCCAAAGTCGGGTCCGCCTCGGCATAGCCTTTATTCTGTGCCTGCTTCAGCGCGGCCTTAAAACTTTCGTCCTTTTTCGTCATATTCGAAAGGATATAGTTGCAGGTTCCGTTTAATATTCCGTAAATCGCCTTTATCCTGTTGGCGGCCAGTCCTGTCCGGATAGCCGAGATTATCGGGATACCGCCCGCACAGCTCGCCTCGAAAGCGATACACCTGTCGGCCTTGTGCGCGGCAGCGTAAAGTTCATTGCCGTGCTCGGCCAAAAGCGCCTTGTTGGCTGTGATTACGTCTTTGCCGGCGGCGAGCATTTTCAACTGGATATCTTTGGCAATAGTCGTTCCGCCGATAAGCTCGATACCGATTTGAATATCCTTGTCGTTAAGAAGGCTGTTCAAATCGTCGGTAAGGATTCCGTCAGGCAGTTTTACGGGACGGGCTTTCTTTGTGTCGATGTCCACGACCTTCGCAAGTTCGAGTTTAATGCCCGTTCTTGCCTCGATATGGTCGGCGTCTTCGAGCAGAATCTTCGCAACGCCGCTGCCTACCGTGCCGAAACCTACGATTCCTATTTTTATAGTTTTTTCAGACATAGCTCAAATCCTGTGAAAACGGTAAATTACCGTTAAAATACCGGATAAGCAAGCAAAAATCGACCTGTTCTTATATGTGCAGCTCAAGCAGCTCGGAGTTTAAAAGTTTCTGAAAGTTCCGGTCGTTTAAAAACGCGGCAGGGCCTTTAGGGTTGTATTTGGTGAGCATTTTGATTGTTGCCTTGAACTTCTTTTCGAGCGGTGCAACAAGATGGATGTTTTCTGTTTTTAGTTCATACGCACAAAGGGTGAGTCTTTCTATAAGCGGTATCTCCTCGGCATCTTTTGAAAAGCGGTAATCCGGTTTAAAGCTCGAAAGCATTATCGGCGTATTTGCCCCGTACAGCGGGTCGATAGCGAGCGGGAAACCGGCGTATTGGAAATGGACTCTTGTCTGATGGGTTCTGTCGGTCATCGGCACCACGGCAAGGAGGCTTATCCGTCCGAAATCAGCCAAAAGCTCCCAGCGTGTTTCGGCGTCTTTGCCTTTTTTTTCAGCGATTTCCACTTTGCGCGAGTCTCTTTTGCATTGCATAAAAGGGACATCGATTTGACCTGTTCGGTTTTCCGGCCTGCCTGATACAAGAGCGAGATATGTTTTTTTAATCTTTGATTCCTCGAACAGATTTTGGAATCGGGTTTGAGCGTCTTCATTTTTCGCCAGCAATATCACGCCGCTTGCGTTCTTGTCCAGCCGATGAATAATTATTAAACCGTCTTCATCAGCCTGCTTTTGCAAAAGGGCTATGAGATTTTCGCCGCCGCTGCGGTCATTTGTAACCTCCAACCCAGCCGGCTTGTTAACGGCGATAATGTCGCTGTCCTGATAAAGAATTTCTATTTTATTTCCAGCCATAATATGTTTAGAATATATAATTTGTATAGATTTGTCTGTAAAAACCGAACAAATTTACGCTTTTATCCGTAAATAACAGAATAAACTTTTCAGAGCAATTTAATTTTGTTTTAACATTTTTATGTTTTTATAAGTCATTGAAAGGACAGCAGTTATGAGAAGCAAAAAAGTCCCGATAATTGGTTTTACCATTGCGGTTATTTTCTTACTGGCCCCGATTTGTTCAGCGGAACCTGATAAAAAGGCGGATATCGAAACTTTGCGCAGTACCGGCGAAGTTTTTGCCGATATAGCAGCCAAGGTTAGCCCCGCGGTCGTTTTCGTCAGTGTCGAGCAGGAATATACCCAGAAAATTCCCGATATGCGTTACTTTGACCCGTTCGAGCAGTTTCAAAACGATGAATTTTTTCAGAGATTTTTCGGTCCTCAATTCCGACAGCGTCAGCAGCAGCAGCAACAGCCCAGAGAGCGGAAGCAAATCCGCCGCGGACAGGGCTCGGGTTTTATTGTCTCAGCAGATGGTTATATCCTGACCAATAATCACGTTGTTAGAGATGCCAGTAAAATAACCGTTAAGATGTCCGATGATAAGGAATTGCAGGCCAGGATAATTGGTACAGATCCCGCAACCGACATCGCTGTGATTAAGGTTGATGCGAATGATTTGCCTGCGGTCGAATTGGGAGATTCCGATACACTGAAAGTCGGCCAGTGGGTTTTGGCAATCGGCAATCCGTTCGGGCTGAGCCATACCGTAACGGCAGGCATAGTCTCGGCAAAGGGCAGAAGCGGCCTCATGTTTGTCGATGCGGAGCTTGAGTATCAGGACTTTATACAGACGGACGCCGCCATAAATTTCGGCAATTCGGGCGGGCCGTTGATTAATATAGATGGAAAAGTAGTGGGTATAAACTCGGCGATTTACAGCCAGAGCGGCGGATATATCGGCATCGGTTTTGCCATTCCGGTCAATATGGCCAAATATATCTACGGGCAGCTTCTCGCCGAAGGCAAGGTTACGAGGGGTTATATCGGCGTTTACGGCGAGGATGTCAGCGATGAAATGGCTGAGATGCTTAGCGCAAAAGGGCATAAGGGCGTGGTTGTGAATAATATCGTCGAGGGCAGTCCCGCGGAAAAAGCCCAATTGCAGACGGGCGATATCATTATAAAGAAAGATGGGGGAAAAATAGAAAACTGGGACAGTTTCAGGAACGAGGTTGCAAGAATACCGCCGGGCGAGAAAATAAAACTTACTGTTGTCAGAGACGGCAAAGAAAAGGATGTTGAAATAGAGCTTGCCGCAAGAGAGCCAACGACGGCTTCGGCCGATGTTAAGGATGAATCCGCTCAAAAGCTCGGCATAACCGTTCAGAACTTGACGCCGGAAATCGCCAAACAGTTCGGCTATAAGGATGACAAAACAGGTGTTATTGTAACCGATGTGGAGGCCGATTCGCCTCTGGCGGACGCCGGCATAGTCAGCGGCACTTTGATAATGGAAGTGAACCGCCAAAAAGTAAAAGACGCCGATGAATTCTGGAATCTGATTCAAAAAGCGGGCAACTCTATTCTGCTTTATGTCCGGCAGGGCGAGTACGCAAGATATATAGCGGTAAAACTTGCACAGTAACAAATGGGATGTTTCGCAGCCGCCGAATAAATCCGGCGGCTGCTTTTTTATAGATGCCGAAAAATTATTTTTCTCCCGCCAGCACTTCAGCGATATTCAGGCTGTGGTCCTTTATCCGCCTGTAGGCATTGAGCATATCGGTATAAATAAGACTCTTGACGGGCGAGGCTTTGCCGCTTTCCACTCTTGCGATATGTTCGTTGCGGTACTTTTTCATAAGATCTGTAATAAATCTGCCCCTGCACTCGGCTTCTATCAGGATGTCCCTGTTGGAGTTTTTGACCGCCTCATTTATGAATGAAACGTAGTCTGCGGTCTGGCCGTGCAGGTCGAGAATCGCTTTTTTGCCTTCTTCGGTTATTTGCAGCTTTGCGTTCTGCAGCTTGAGATTAAGCTTGAGAATGCTCACGATGTAATCGCTTATCGATTCGTACTCGTCGGCCATTCGTATCTGGTGTCTGGCCTGTGCGGCGACTTCATAAGGAATAATGCCGGTCATTATATGGCTTACGAATTCGACAATTTCCTTTTGTATGACGTCGAGTTCCTTCTCTTTCTCGAAGATGCGTTCCTGTTCTACCTTTGTTCCGCCGCCGGCGATGATTATTTCTTTAATGCCGGTCATCATATCGGTGACAGTTTTTCCCATTATGACGATTTCACGCTCGGACTGCTCGATTCCCAGGGCAGGCGCTTCGAAAAGCCTGATATCCAGTGCGGTAAGTCTTGGTCTTTCGGGCACTGCTTTTTCCGGGATAAGGTATACCAGCAGATTCGCAAGCTGCCGCACGAACGGCATAAATACGATGGTATTAAATACGTTGAAGAACGTATGCGTCAGGGCGATGGCCTCCATAGTATGCGGATATACGGTTTTGCCGTCCCTTATAACCGCTGCGGCTACATCGACACCGCTGTGCCATTGAACAAACGTTTCGATACCCTTTATATATGAAAAGAATATTAGCGTTATCCACAATACGCCTGTGACGTTAAACAGCATATGTGCAAGGGCGGTTCTGCGGGCGTTGGGAGCGGTGCCGATAGAGGCCAATAAAGCCGTTATGGTCGTACCTATATTTTGCCCCAATACGAGTGCCGTCGCTGTCGGATAATCTATAATTCCATTGAAAGCCAGGCCCATTGTGATGCCGACCGTGGCCGAGGACGATTGCACGATTCCGGTAACGATAGTTCCGACAAGGACGCATTTCATAACGCCGATATAGGAATCCGGCGAAAACCGCGAAAACCAGACTATAAATTCGGGCATAGTTTTTAGGGGGGCAAAGCCGTTCTTCATCAGCTCCAAACCGAAGAAAACCATACCCAGCCCCATACAGGCCATCGCGGTATAGCGGAGCTTTTCCCTCTTGGTGAACAGGTAAAACATAGCTGAAATACCCGATATCGGCAGGCCGTATTTACCCAGGTCAACTACCAAAATCCAGGCCGTTATGGTGGTGCCGATGTTTGCGCCGTAAATGACGCCGATAGCTTGAGTTAGCGTCATAAGACCGGCGTTGACAAGGCCGACCACGATTACCGTGGTAACCGAGCTTGACTGAATAATAGAGGTAACCACGGCGCCGATGCCGCAGGCGATAAAGCGGTTATTTGTAACGGCGTTAATCAGTTTTCTGAGCCGTTCGCCGGCGACGGCCTGCATACCCTCCGAAACG
Source organism: Planctomycetes bacterium HGW-Planctomycetes-1 (assembly GCA_002839495.1). Taxonomy (GTDB): domain Bacteria; phylum Planctomycetota; class Phycisphaerae; order Sedimentisphaerales; family UBA12454; genus UBA12454. Next base: position 3,939 of record PGYD01000010.1, on the reverse strand, counting down.
CTCATCATTCCGAAGAGGAAAATGCCCAAACCGCCGACGATGGTAAAAATCATCTCTACGACAACTTTGGCTTCCATAGGATAGTCCTTATGCCCGAGATTCAATATTTACTTAAAATTTTGACAGAAATGAGATAGATGGCGCGGATTGTACACTGAAGAAATGCTTTGGCAAGAACAAAAATATACCGCTGGAACAAAGAATTTCCGCCTATCGCAGCGCGACAGGCGGGCCGAGAATTTCCTGATATAAAATCGCAGAACGCAAATCCTGCGGAGAAGATAATTTGAGCAGAATATCTTCAGTCTGCTGGAGCTGGACAGGTTTGGCTTGTTTAGTTTCTTCTGCCTGCGGACGAGGTTTCGCTTTTTGGGCCGCCGGCCGATGGATGGGCCCTTGCCGATGGATGGGCCCTTGCCGAGGTATCGGCCTGCTTTCGACCCGTCGGAGCGGAACCTGCTTTGGCGGTTCGGGTATGCCGAAAGCAGCCCTGATTTGAGCGATTTTTTCCTGGCGAATCTGTTCGAGAGTTTTGTAATCATCGTCCGTGTCGGAAGTTTTGTTTAACTCCTGCGGCAGATATTTTTCTTCGTCGCTTTGCGAATCCTGCTGCGCCGAGGCTTTCGCCCCGCTGACAACTTTGCGCAATATGCCGAACCCGATTACCGCCGCTATGATGAGAATCTGTATCCAGGCATTTTCGTCATTGCCTCTGGCAAGCAGATTTTTAAATAAATTAAACATTTTTTATCTGAATTTTAATTTTCTTTTTTCGGCGGCTTGGCGATGGAATCTCTCATCGTCGTATCAGCCACGATATTTTTCATTTTGTAATAGTCCATTATACCCATATTGCCTTTTCTGAAGGCTTCTGCCATAGCAAGCGGCACTTCCGCCTCGGCAAGGACTACCTTTGCCTGATTTTCCTGTACGAGGGCTTTCATTTCCTGCTCACGGGCGACGGCCATTGCACGGCGTTTTTCAGCCTCAGCCTGTGCCCTGGCGAGGTCTGCCTTTGCCTGGTCGGCCTGAAGCTTTGCGCCGATGTTATCGCCCACGTCGATATCGGCGATATCAATCGAAAGAATTTCGAAAGCCGTACCTGCATCGAGGCTCTTGGCGAGAACCTGCTTGGAAATATTATCGGGATTTTCGAGTACGCTTTTGTGAGATATCGCGCTGCCTATGGTTGTTACGATGCCTTCGCCGACGCGTGCGATAATGGTTGGTTCTGTAGCTCCGCCGATAAGACGCTGAAGGTTTGTACGGACTGTAACGCGTGCCTTTGCCCTTAGCTGGATGCCGTCCTGCGAAACAGCGTCAATAGTTTCCCTGCCTTTTCCCGGGTCGGGGCAGTCAATCACTTTGGGATTTACGGAAGTCTGAACCGCATCGAGAATATCCCTGCCTGCAAGGTCGATTGCGGTGGCGACCTTGAAAGTCAAATTTAGGTTTGCCCTGTCGGCGGCAATGAGCGCCCGCACGACATTTTCAACTCGGCCTCCGGCAAGATAATGGCTTTCGAGGTCGCGGCGAGTCAAGTCAAGACCTGCCTGAATTGCCATAATTCGTGCGCTGACTATTCTGCTTGCGTTAACTTTTCGCAGCGTCATTCCGATAAGTTCGCCGATTGAAACCGGAGCGCCGGACAATTTTGCCTGCAGCCACAATCGGCCGTAAGCGAGAATCAGCAAACCCAAAATAAAAATAAGTACCAGAATAACTATCAGGCCGATACCCGATACGGCCTTGGGCATTTCAGCGAGAATGAACAGATTTGTAATTGTCATTTTAAAATCCTTTCCTTAAGAATTTTCGATTTCTCTTACCGTTAATTGCGTACCTTCGATTTTTATAACCTCGACGGTTTTACCTTTTTCAACATAACCGCTTTCAGCGACACATTCAAGCCTTGTTCCGGAAAAATCGCACATTCCTACCGGCCTAAGCGGACTGATTACCATTGCCTGTTTGCCCAAAAGCCCCTGTAATTGCTCTGTATCCGGTATAGCGTCGCCTTTTTGCCTTGTTGGGCCGTCGAGCGAAACTTCTTTGCCGAACCGCGTTTTCGGAAAGATTTTATACGCGAATCCAAGCGCAGCCGGTATCATAATCACAGCAACCAGTACGCCGGCCCAGCCTGCCGTCGGACTTAGCTTGAAGAAGATTGCTATGCCGCCGACGAGCGAAGCAAGGGCACAGAGGCTAATCAGGCCGAAGCTCGGCACAAAAACTTCCGCAACGAGAAGTGCGGCACAAAGTAAAAATAGAAAAATTGCTAAAACGAGCCACCAGAACATTTTTTACTCCTCCGTTTTTCTGACTACGACTTTATTGCCCTGAATCTGCATTATTTTTATTTTCCGGCCTTTTTCGATAAACTCGCCTTCGGCGACGACATCGACGACGGCGCTGTCGAATCTTGCCTGTCCTGCCGGCCGCAGTTTCGTAATTGCGACTCCGGTATCCCCTGTTTTCAGTTCGCCAGTTCTGCCAGGCGGGGCGGTCATATCCGCCTCCATTTTAGGTCCTGCCAGAGCAGGTTCGAGTACAAGGCCTGTAAGCGGGCCTCTTTTAGGCAGAAATTTCGCCAATATATACGCCAGTACCGCAAAGCCCCAGGCCCCGTTGGACAAAATCCGCCACTGGACATCGTCAAAATCGTATCTCGGCCAGGGCAATTCATCGGGTCTGTTGGGGACAAGTATCGCGAATAAACTTATAAGAATAAATAAGATGCCCAGAACGCCTGTAACGCCGAAGCCGGGAATGACGAAAATTTCAACTGCCAGCAGAGTAATTCCGATTGCAAAGACCGCCACTTCCCACCACGTCGCCATACCGGTCAAAAATCTGCTGCCGAAAAGTATCGCAAAGCAAACTACCGCCACAAGGCCGGGCAGGCCGATGCCGGGCGTCTTTAATTCGATATACACTCCGAGCATCGCAATCATAAACAGAATCCCGCTGACCGAGGGATGGTTGAGCATTCTTACGAGCTGCTCCGACCAGTTCGGCTCAAGGCGTATAGGCGGTGATGAAAAAGCCACATTATCACGTTTTGCCAGAAACGCAATTGCCTCGTCTATATCGCTTACAACCGCTCTTGCGATTCCGTATTCGTTTGCTTTTTGAGCGGTCAGGGTCAGAATTTCATTTTCACTGACGATTAGCTCTTTGTCTTTCAGGTCGTAAACTTTAGTGTCATTCGGCAGTTTTTCTTCTTCATAGAATTCATAGAGTTTTGTTTTTGTATTTTGTACCCGCCATACTTTTTTATGTCTGCTTACCATCGCTTCGAGCAGGGCTTCGGGATAATTGTTTGCCTGTGCTGCCCTTTGGAATGTAGCGCGGATAAAACTTTCGGCCTTTTCGCGTTCAACTCCTTCGAGTTTTTCTCCCATCTGAATCGGTGCGCAATCGCCGATAGTGGTATTTTTCCGCATAATTATATCCTGACAGGAAACGCTGACCATAGCGCCGGCGCTGATGGCCTCGGTGTTAATATAGGCAACTGTCCTTGCCTTTTGCGAAAGTTCGAGGATTAGATATTTCGATATATCGTCTGCGCTTTTTACGAGCCCGCCGTAGGTGCCGACTTCGAGGATTATGTAATCCGCCCCCATATCGAGAGCGGTATTTGCCCGCCGTTTAATTGAAGAAAACAAGCCGTCGTCAATCAGGCCGCTGCACGTTATAACGGCGGCAGTTGTCCGCGGCGTTTCGACAGGGATATTCGGTTCAAGGGCATAAACCGGATACGAAACCACACATAACAAAATAAGTAATAATTTTGTTCGCATATATGAATTTTAATCTTTATTTTTCCACATACAAGCGGAATTTACGGTCGATTGTCAGTATCTCGGTTTTTCATCAATGCCGTCCCATTGCAATCCGCCGATTACAGCCTGTGCGATATTGGTTAAATGGTCGCCG
>PGYD01000079.1 GCA_002839495.1 Planctomycetes bacterium HGW-Planctomycetes-1 | reverse complement strand
ATGAAAAAGGAGATGTTTTCAAGGATTCCGGAGCGTTATCGCAAGCTGTTTGATAATATAGACCAGATGAAGGCCGAGCAGTTGGAAAAGAGCAAGCAGACACCGTCCGCCGGATTTGTTCTTACCTATTCCGAAAAGGACAAGCCTGAACAGAAGTTCAAAATTGTACGAAGTGCGGTTGATCAACAATAGACGCGTCAACTAAACAAGAGGTGAACATTACAACCGATCCTTAATAAGCATAGGCAATGAACCACGAGCCAAATCGCTGTCCGCTATCCATCAGGACTCCACAGGAGAACGCTGAATCTTTCTGTGCATGAATTTTTTTCTGCCTTCAGCATTACAAATGAAATTCTTTTTTCAATTTTTTATGTGTAAAATTTTTCGCGTCCGGGCCGGTGTAATCGGCGACAATTTGTCCGCTTCCGAGCAGTTTCCATTTATATATAACCAGTCCTTCGAGACCGACAGGCCCGCGTGCGTGAATCTTGTTCGTGCTTATGCCGACTTCGGCGCCGAGCCCATAGCGATAGCCGTCGCTGAAGCGTGTACTGGTGTTTAAAAAGACGTTCGCCGAGTCCACAAGCTGCATAAATTCCGCTGCTGTCGTCCGGCTTTGCGTAATAATCGCGTCCGTATGATGTGAACCGTAAGTGTTTATATGGTCTATCGCCTCGTCGAGCGAATCGACGGTTCTTATCGACAGAATCTCAGCCAGATATTCGGTCGCCCAGTCTTTTTCATCGGCGGGTTTTACGTCTATTATTGTTCTCGTTGTTTCGCAGCCGCGAAGCTCGACGCCCTTGGCTTCGAGTGCGGCTTTAATCGCAGGGAGAAATTTACCGGCGATATTCTTGTGAACTAAAAGCGTTTCCGCCGAGTTGCAAACAGCCGCGTACTGAGTTTTTGCGTCAACGGTTATCCTGACCGCCATATCGGTATCGGCCTGACTGTCAATATAAACGTGACAGATACCGTCGGCGTGCCCCAGTACAGGTATATTTGTATTGTCCATAATATAGCGGACAAACTGGTTCGAGCCTCTCGGAATCAGCAGGTCGATATATCTGTCCAGCTTGAGTATTTCCTGAACATCGGCGCGGGTATGTAAAAGCTGAATCCAGTTTTCAGGTATGCCTGCCTTTAAGCTTGCATCGCGTATAATTTCGTAAAGTGCCTGATTTGTATTCGCCGCTTCTGTGCCGCCTTTTAAAATCGAGGCGTTTCCGCTTTTCAGGCACAGCATTGAAATCTGCACAAGGGCGTCGGGCCGCGACTCGAAAATAACACCGATTACTCCTATCGGACAACTTACCTTATAAAGGTCAAGCCCCTTGTCGAGCTGCATTGCGTAAAGCGTCTTTCCGGCAGGGTCGTCAAGTTTTATAAGATTTTCAATGCCGCTGATTACATCTTTGATTTTGTTTTCATCGAATTTGAGTCTTTTAAGCAGGGCGGCGGATATATTTTTATTGGCCGCCTTGTCCATATCCTGCTTATTTGCCTCGACAATCTTAGCGGTATTTTGCTGCAAGGCCTGGGCGATGGATTTAAGAGCGCTGTTTTTCTTTTCGGTGCTTACCGCTGACAGCCGAATCGATGCTTTTTTGGCAGATTGTGCAAGTATCGTTAAATCCATCTCTTGAGCCCTGTTTTATCAATATAGTTGATTTAAAAGGAGCATTTTAACAAGCAATTTGTAATTAAACAACGATTTTAAGCCCTGCGTTTAAACTCTTTATATTTGACAAATCCGCCGCCCCGGCTAAAATCTTAACCACATAAGCGGGCGTAGCTTAATGGTAAAGCTCCAGCCTTCCAAGCTGGTCATGTGAGTTCGATTCTCATCGCCCGCTTTTCGTATAAATATCCCTGGTAAAATAGGTAAAATAAAAACCGCTTTATGGGGATATTTTTATCCACGTCCGATAAAAAAATTTGATAATTTTTTGAAAAAATTACTTTTGTTTCTTGACTAAGTGGGAGCAGGTGGGGATAATTGGGACATAAATTTATGAAAGTGGGAAAAGTTCCATGCTTTTACTAACAGGCGAATACGAAAGCACTGTGGATGAAAAGGGAAGGGTCTTCATCTCTAACAAGCTTCGCAGCCAGATAGATTGTGATGAACACGGCAGCAGTTTTTATCTTGCCGCAGGCTCTAATGGGGTATTGTGCCTTTATCCTGAGAAATATTTCAAACAGGTTGCACTTGCCGAATCGCCGGGGACAGTAGCGCCCGATGAAGCGGTGGTATTCGAACGAATGAATTTTGCTTTGGCTAATAGGGTCGAACTGGACAGACAGGGCAGATTATTAATTAATGAGAAAATCAGGAAACGGGCCAACCTTGGCAGCAATCTTACGCTTATAGGTGTTCGCGACCATATCGAATTCTGGAACGCAGACGATTGGGAAAAATATGTTTCCGACCACTCGGCCCAGTTCCAGCAGCAAACAATGCAGGCCAGACAAACAGTGCTTCAAAAACAGGGAAAAGAATTGCTTTAAAGGAGTGAGTGATGCATACGGATATGAACCACTTTGAAATTGTCAGCCAAAGCCTGACAGGCCTAAGACCGGCAGACGAACAAACTTTTGATTCCATTAACTTTCTGGCAGACAGTCTCCAGACCGTCCGCAAGACGCATCCGCGCCTGGCGGGCGTGGAGTTCTCGCCTCAGGTTAAGGCTCTAATCGAGCAGGAATCGCTTCTTGCGATAAGCTGACGGTTTTGGCCTTTGCAGTGATTAAAGCTGTTTGTATCGAAAACAGCGGGAGTGGAAAGTGAATAATATGCCGGCTGAGCACAAACCCGTACTGGCCCAGCGGATTCGGGAACATCTCAAGCTCAAAAGCGATTCCGTAGTCGTCGATGTAACTATCGGTTTTGCAGGACACAGCGGAATGTTCGCCGAATCGCTTGGCAGGGAAGGGGTGCTTATTGGTCTTGATGTTGACCAAAAATGCCTTGAAACAGCTCGGCAGATTTTGAGCAATCTGGGCTGCAAGGTTTTGCTGCTTCGCCGGAATTTTTCCGAAATTGCCGATTGTTTGAATCAGGTCGGCATCGAAGGCGCCGATTTGATATTCGCTGATTTGGGCGTATGCTCTGGTCAGCTTGCGGATATCGACAGAGGTCTCAGTTTCATTAGGGATATGAAACTTGATATGCGGCTGGACGACAGGTTGGAGGTTACCGCCGCGGATATCGTCAACAGCAGGGATGCAAAGGATTTGGCAGACCTGATATTTAAGTTTGGGCAGGAACGGGCGTCAAGGAAGATAGCCCGTTCCATTGTTCATTATCGAAAAGCCGCTAAGATTAAGACGACCTCGGAACTGGTTAATGTGATTTGCCGTGCGCTTGGCTGCAGTCCGACAGCGAGAAGGAGCAAAATTCATCCGGCAACCAAGACCTTTCAGGCCCTGCGGATTGCGGTCAATAATGAGCTTGACAATTTGGGTAAATTTTTAGATGCTATGCCGAAACTGCTGAAAAAAGGCGGCAGGGCGGCCGTTATAAGTTTTCACAGTCTCGAAGACAAAATGGTAAAGGAAAATTTCCGGCAGAATAAATCGGCCGGAATTTATAATATAATTACGAAAAAGCCGATAATGGCATTAAGGCCCGAAATTCTCGATAATCCGCGCTCCAGAAGCGCGAAATTGAGAATTGCCGAAAAGCTTTAGTATGAAAAAGGAGTTTCATCTATGACAGCCGATGCGAAAATTGGATTACTGTTGGCGTTGGTTTTTATCGTGGCTATTACTTTTGTCATCAACGGCCTGCCCGATTTTCTCAGTAAGAAAGACAAAGAGCCTCAAACCATCACTTACGTAAGCCAGTATAAGCCTGCCGAGCCGGGCATCGTCGGCCAAAGCAGAAATATCGCTGTGGCTCTCAACCAGAAAGAACCTGCTCCTGTTGTTGAGGAGAAAATCCAGACTCCGGCTCCCAGTCCGGCGTATCAGACTATTCTTCCTGCGGCCAGCGAAGTCGTCAAGAGCGTCTCCGAGCCGGCTCCTGTTCAGCAGACGGTTATAGTTTCGCCCCCGGCGGTTCAAAACACTGCGACAATTTATGAAGTAAGCAAAGGCGACAGCCTGGCACAAATCGCTCAAAAATTCTACGGCCCGCAAGAGGGGAACAGACTCGTCAATATCCAAAAAATTTACGAAGCGAACAAAAAGACGCTCAAATCCATAAACGATTTGCAGGTCGGCCAAAAGCTCGTTATTCCTCCGCTGAACACCAAAGAGCAGGCGCTTTTGAAAACCGGCCTGTTTGAAAGGGTCGAGAAGGAAACAAAACCTGCCGCCTCTTTGAAAGAATATATTATAAAGGAGGGGGACTCTCTGTGGCAGATAGCCGCTAAGTATCTCGGCGATGGCCTCAGGTATGAAGAAATAGCGGCAATGAACGAAAACATCGACCCGGATAATCTTATTGTCGGAACAAAAATAAAACTGCCTGCCAGATAATTTCGCAGTCGGCATCAAGGGCGGATAACTTTGACTTCATATCGTTACATTTTTGTTGTTCTCGTCATCTTTCTGGTTTTGATATCCGCTGTTTATCTCCGCCGGGCGCAAAATACTGCTTTCTATCGGTTCAGAAGCAGTCAGCTCAAAACGACAAGACTCAAACAGCAGCTCTGGCAAAAGCAGCTTCAGCTTGAAAATTATATAACGCCGGCCTCGGTGTCCGAAATCGTCAAAGACAAAACCGACTGATTAATCTGTATGTTTTTTGAGGTCTAATGCGGAACAAAACAGCTTTAATTTTTCTCTCGCTCGTCGGCGTCGGCTTCATAGGCGTCGCTGCCCGCTGTTTCTATCTGCAGTATTACCAAAATGAACATTATCAGCAGATTTCGCTCAAAGCCCAGCGTTCTAATTTTATTCAGCAGCCAAAAAGGGGGGCGATACTCGATTGCCGCGGCAGGACTTTGGCCGCAAGCTATGTTTCCGATACGGTTTTTGCCGAGCCCCGCGCAATCGCCGACATCAAAAAAACCGCCGAGGATTTAGCGGAAATAATTCATATAGCCCCGCTCGAAATTACCAAAGCTGTCCTGACTGCGCGAAATGCCGGTTACGCACCCATAATCAGCGATATAAGACTTACCGATATTCAGCGAAAGCAGATATCGTCTCTTCGCGGCATCGGCATCGAGAGCAAATGGCAAAGATACTATCCGCTCGGCGCCGCCGCGGCTCATTCGGTCGGTTTTATCGGCACAGATGGGCGGGGGCTGGCGGGTCTGGAACTGCAATACGACAAAATTCTCAGGGGCACTTTCGGCATCGGCTCATTTTTCTCCGATGCCGCCAGAAGGCCGGTGGGATTAAAAAGTTTCGGCGGTTTCGCGCAGGACGGCAGCGATATTGTTCTTACGCTCGATTCGGTTATTCAGGAATTTGCGTATTCGGCACTTAAAAAACAACTGGCCGAGTTTCAGGCTGAAAGCGGCGTGGCATTGGTAATCGACCCGTGCAGCGGCGCGATACTGGCGTTTGTTTCGCTGCCGGCTTTTGACCCTACGAACCTGAAAGGCGCCGATGATAACAGTCTCGGCAATCATATACTCTCAGACCCGTTCGAGCCGGGCAGTATTATCAAGCCGATTATCACCGCTTGGGCGATTGAAACGAATTCGATTAATCCGAACGATACGATTTTCTGCGAGAACGGTAGCTACAGCGGCAAAGGCTTCGGCAGTATCGGCGAATACCGCGAAGGATTCGGCAACCTTCCCATCAGCGGAATTTTAGCTCATTCGAGCAATATCGGAATGGCGAAAATCGGCCAGAAGATGGGCGCCGCCAAACTTTACGAAGGTCTTAAACTTTTCGGCTTCGGCAGAAAGACCGGCATCGACCTGCCCGGCGAGGACAGCGGAGTAGTCTGGCCGCTGAAGTACTGGACCGGCTACAGTGTCGCGAGAGTACCGTTCGGCCACGAAATTTCCGCGACATCTATGCAAATGGTTTATGCGTATTGCGCGTTGGCCAATCACAGCAGGCCGGTAAGGCCTCACCTCGTAAAAGCCGTGGTAAACAGCGACGGCGATAAAGTCGAACTTCAGCAGCCGCCTCAAACAGCCGCTTTTGTCATAAGCGAAAACACCGCAAGGTGGATTATAGAAAATGCGCTTGTCAAGGCGGTAGAGGAAGGTACGGGTAAAAGGGCCGCAATTAAGAATCGGCAGGTCTGGGGCAAAACCGGCACTGCCAATATTGCCGACAAGAGCAAAGGCGGCTATGATGAGAAAAATTATGTCGCCTCGTTCGTTGGCGGCTGTCCTGCCAAAGAGCCTGCGATGGTTGTACTTGTCTCGGTTCGCAAGCCGAACAGAAGTCTGGGCAAGGGATATACCGGCGGTTCGGTCGCCGCGCCTGTCGCGAAGGAAGTCATCGAAAAAACACTCGCCTATCTGAAAATATGACCTACACGATACCAGTGAACGTCGAACAAAGAACGTTTAACGTAGAACTTCGAATGAGGAAAAATGATGAAGCAAAAATATGATTTAGAACAGAGATTGCTGGAATATTCTGCCAGAATAATCAAGGTGGTAGAGTCGTTGCCGATGACAAGAGTTGGCAACCATATCGCAAATCAGCTTCTTCGTTGCGGTACATCGCCTTATCCTAATCATGGAGAGGCACAGGCTGCCGAATCCGTCAAGGATTTTATTCATAAGATGCGAATATCTTTAAAAGAGTTACGGGAAACATCCAGATGGCTTAAATTGATAAAATACATAAAGCTGATTAATAAGTCCGAAAGGCTTAACGGGATGCTTGATGAGACGGAACAGTTGATTAAGATATTTGTAACAAGTATAAAAACTGCCCGAAGCAAAAAGTGATTCGATGTTAAACGTTTAATGTTCGATGTTGGAAGTTAAATGGGAGATTTTGTTATTTAAGGTATCCTGTCTCAATACAATGACTGACGATGTCTCTTGCGATAGGTCCTGCATCACTTGAGCCGTGCTGGCCGCCCTCGACGAGAACCGCAAAAGCTACCGAATTTCCGCCGCTGTCTTTGGCAAAGCCCGCAAACCAGGCGTGATAAGGCCTTTCTGTCGAGCCTGTTTTGCCGTAAACTTTTATTCCTTTATATTCGAATCCCGAGTTGGCAAACTGTGAAAATGCCGTTCCGTGCGGCTCGGTAACGACCGCGTGCATACCGTCGAAAATAACTGCGATAATTTCATCGCGTAAGTTCAGGCTGTATCCTTCGTCGGCAGGCTCTGTCGCGATGATTCTCGGCCTTTTGAAAACTCCCTGCCGGGCAATAGCCGCGAAAGCGTTTACGACCTGCAGCGGCGTAGTGCGGAAATTGCCCTGCCCTATGCCGAAAAATCTCCTCTCGGCGGCGTCGAGCGGCGGCAAAGTATCCGCTTGCGGTATTGTGCTCGATATAATACCCGCCGATTGCGGTAAGATTCTGTCGATAGTTTTCATTTCGAGAGCGTTTTTGCCGAAACCGAATTTTAACAGCCATTGCTGCAATACCCGCGGCTCAATCCGCGCCGCGATATGCGAAAAATAAATATTGCAGCTTCCTCTTAATGCGTTGCGAGCCTTATTGCCGCCTTCGTAGGCCCACTGCTCATCGTGGCCGTAGCCCAAAGTTCTCGTAATCCAGCAGTTCGGCCAGCCCGGCGGCGCAGGCGAAGACGGACAGGATATAATTTCATCGGCGGTTACTTTCTTCTCCGCCATAGCGATAGCGAGTATTATCGGTTTTGCC
>PGYD01000078.1 GCA_002839495.1 Planctomycetes bacterium HGW-Planctomycetes-1 | reverse complement strand
CTTGAGCCGTTTTTGATTACAGCGACGCTCGAAGGCATAATTGCCCAGAGACTCGTAAGAAAGATATGTTTAAACTGCAAAGAGGAATATGAGCCGACGGAAGAACAGCTTTTAGAACTTGATTTGACGCCCGATATAGTGAAAGGAAAGAAATTTTACTACGGCCGGGGCTGCGACCAGTGCAACCAAACAGGCTACAGGGGCCGGCTGGGCATATTTGAAATAATGACATTTACCGATGGGATGCGAGAGCTTGTGATGAATCATGCCTCGACAAACGTTCTGCGAAACGCCGCCAAGAAGAACGGAATGATAACGCTTCGCGAAAAGGGCCTTAATGCGATATATGACGGCCTGACAACGATTGATGAAGTTGTCAAAGAAACGGTAATGGAAGAACAATAACAAAGTTTAAAATTTAAAAGTAAAAATTCAAAATTGCTGAATCCCGATAAATCGGGATGGATTTTTAAAAGGTGATTTATGCCGGTTTTTCAATATGAAGCATTGGATTCCAACGGACAGGAAATAAAAGGACAAATAGAGGCTCTCAGCGGTGAGGAAGCGCTGAGCAAGATACGGAATATGGGCTATTTTCCGACCAAGCCTCCCAAAGCCAAAGGTGCTTTTCGTGAGAAAAAGGCGGGGGCGGCCAAACCCAAGGCTCGCAGAGGCGCCGGCGGCAAGGTAGGCGTAAAGCAGCTTACGCAGTTTGCACGGCAGCTTTCGACGCTTCAGGATGCCGGCTTGCCTATTCTTCGTTCGCTGAGAATTCTCGAAGAGCAGCAAAAAGCAGGTACTTTTAGGCGGGTTATCGGTTATGTAGCGGACGATATAGAAGGCGGTTCGACTCTTTCGGAAGCGCTCGGTAAATTTCCCAAGGCGTTCAATAAGCTGTTCGTCAATATGGTGGCGGCAGGCGAAGTCGGCGGTGTGCTCGATGTTATTTTAGCGAGGCTTGCCGACTTTATGGAAAAAGCACAAAAACTCAAAGCGAAAATCAAAGGTGCGATGGTTTATCCGGTCGTGGTTATGACGGCGGCGTTCGGTATCGTGCTCGGTTTGATGCTCGGCGTTATTCCCAAATTCAGCACGGTTTTGGAGGATATGGCAGGCGGAGACTTGCCGGGACTTACGACGGCCCTCATAGCGATAAGCAACTGGATTGCGTATCAATACGGCTGGGCGATACTTATTGGCATACCTTTCGCTATTGTTTTTCTGGTTCGGCTGATACGGCAGTTCGTTGTCGGACGATATATTCTTGATACGGTCAATCTTCATTTGCCTGTTGTGGGAACCATCGTGTACAAGAGCGTTGTCGCAAGATGGACAAGAACGCTCGGAACACTAATCAGCGCAGGCGTGCCGATACTTGAGGCGATAAATATTACAGCCGAGACAAGCGGCAACGAGGTCTATACGAATATGCTTCGCAAGGTTCACAACTCTATCCGGCAGGGCGATACGTTCGCCAATCCGCTTCGCCAGTCCAAGACGGCCGACGGCCTTGTGGTCAATATGATTGACGTCGGCGAAGAAACGGGCGATATGGACAAGATGCTCCTGAAAGTCGCGGGCAATTTCGACGAGGAAGTCGATGTGCTGGTCGGCTCGCTTATGAGTCTGCTCGAGCCGATTATGATTATCGTCCTCGGCAGTGTCGTAGGCGTTATTGTAATCGCGATATTCCTGCCGATGGTAAAAATTATTACGACTCTGATGTAATCGAAAGGAAGTAAAGAAGCAGGGAAGTAAGGAAATAAGGAAACAAGAGAAAAGTTTAAATAGACTAATTATGAATAAAATAAAGAGAGAATGTTATAGAAAGGATTCGATTATGTGTGGTTCATGCAAATATCAAAAGAAGTTGGCGATAACTGGTCTTGTTCTTTATTTGGCTTCATCTGTTTTTGCATATTCCGGCGGTACTGGCGAACCTAATTCCCCGTATCAGATAGGCATTATAGCTGACTGGAATGATTTAATGACTACTTCGGATGATTGGGACAAGCATTTTATTATGATAGCCGATGTAAATTTACAGGGTGTTGTATTAACGCCGGTTGGTAATCCTACTAAGAATTTTACCGGTGTTTTTGACGGTAATGACAATATCATCAGAAATGCGGTTATATATCAGCCAAGCAGCAATTATGTTGGCCTGTTCGGTTATACTGGTTCAGGCAGCCAAATTCATAATTTAGGTGTAGCGGATGTTAATATAGCTGGAAAAAATTATGTTGGCGGCTTGATAGGACAAAATTATCAAGGCAACATTACTAATTGTTATACTGCGGGGACAGTTACCGGATATATCAACAATGGAGGTTATGTCGGCGGCCTCGTGGGATGGAATAATGAGGGTACTGTTAATAATTGTTATTCTGCAAGTACAGTTGCCGGATATACCCATGTCGGTGGCTTGGTAGGGTATAGCGTTGCTGGCAATATCACCGGCTGTCATGCTACCGGAACCATTACTGGACATGAGAGAATTGGTGGTTTGGTGGGAATCGATGGTTATGCCGAAGGTGGTGGCGGCCCTGGAAGTCCTCCCAGCATTATAACTAACTGTTATGCTACCGGTACGGTTATAGGAAACGGTACTTCCGGAGCTGGTCAGATTGGCGGCTTGGTAGGAGCAAGTGCCAACAGTACTATTACCGGTTGTCACGCTTCTGGGGAGATTAGTGGAAATCGTAGCGTTGGCGGCTTGGTAGGGAGTATCGGAGCGAGGGATGTTGCAATTATAAACTGTTACGCTACTGGCGCGGTTAACGGAACATCTGGTCAGATTGGCGGACTGGTGGGATTAGTCTCTTGCGCTAATAGTAGCAATATAAGAAACTGCTATTCAACCGGCGATGTCAGCGGCGGTACGGATTGGGTCGGCGGATTGGTAGGGCAAGATTATTCTAATGCTTCTATAAATAATTGCTATTCTGTCGGTTCTGTTACTGGTACTACTATGGTAGGCGGATTTATAGGCAAAGCTGGAACAGATAGCATAACCAATTGTTATTCTGTTGGTTCTGTCATTGGCAGTGATAAAGTAGGTGGATTTGTTGGAGAATGTTATACTGGTTGCAGTATAAGCAGTTGCTATTCTACCGGTTCTGTCAGCGGCACGAGTAATGTAGGCGGACTGGTAGGAATAAATACCGGCGGCAGTATCTTGGGCAGTTTCTGGGATACTCAAACTTCCGGCTGGACAACCAGTGGCGGCGGAGCAGGCAAGACGACAGCCGAGATGAAAAATATAAATACTTTTATAGGCTGGAATTTTACCACGCCTATCTGGAAAATATGTAACGGCGGAAATTATCCGAAATTGGCTTGGCAGCAGCTTTTGGCCGGTGATTTTGTTAATCCGGATGGAGTTGGTTATTATGATTTAGCTTATTTTACAGATCAATGGCTGTTTGAGAAGTTGTCTTATGATATTTTCTCCGGCAGCGGAGACGGCGTTGTGAATTTTCGAGACTTTGCTGTCTTTGCGAATACTTGGCAGGGCGATAAGGTTCAATTAGCAGAGCTTGCTTCTCAATGGCTCAAGCCGAGTATTTGTTGTGTTGATATTGCTCCTGCCGGTGGTGATGGGATTGTCAACTTTGCTGACTTTGCCGCACTTGCCGAAAACTGGCTTAAGGGTACTTAATCGAAAGGAATACTGAATTCTGCGGTCAGAATTAAAAAATAAACAAAGGCAATTATATGAAAGGTTTTACAATGAAAACAAAGAAGAAAAAAATCGGTTTCACAATCGTCGAGCTTCTGACGGTTATGGCGGTAATCGCGATGCTGCTTGGCATACTCCTGCCCGCTCTTAACCTTGTCAGGAAGCTTGCCAAGGACACCTATCAAAGGGCCCAACTGCACAGTATCGATGTCGGTCTCGAGACATACAGCAACGAAAACGACGGACGCTATCCGGAGTCGAAAATGCTCGGGCCGGCGACGCCTGCAACGAATCAGATGACTGTGGGTTCACAAAGACTCGCCGAGGCCCTTATCGGCAGGGATATGCTCGGTCTCGACCCGAATACAAGCTGGGATGCGTATGCCGACAGAGCTGGAGATGCTTCACCTTATGCAAGCACAAAACAACCTAAGGGTTCAAGCCAAACACAGGTAGAGAACTCCTTAAAGCGCAGACAGGGGCCGTATCTTGATGCAACAAAAGCCGAGGCATTTCAGGTCGGCGAGTTATTTACTGATCCGACGACAGGGGCAGGCGATGTTTATGACGGTATAACCTTCGGGCCAGGGGCGCCTGCGCCGGTTTTGACTGATACCTATCGCGTTAAAAGAGTTGTCAGGGCAGGCAAGACTATGATGGCCGGTACGCCGATTCTCTATTACAAGGCCAATACCAACTCGTTAACTTTCCCTGATACGAACGATACCTCATCAATCCTCAACGCTGATGCCGAGGCTGCCATATACAACAGCAGGGACAACGAAGAGCTTATAACTTTAGGCACGGTGACGGACGGTTCAAGTGTTCAGCATCTTTTTGACGAATTGGGTGATACTTTGACTCCGACCGGCAGGTGGTATTTCTATGATAAGATTACGAATAAGCAGATAACCAGCCAGCCGAGGCCGTACAATTCGACAGGCTATATCCTTATGTCGGCCGGTTTTGACGGCATATTCGGAACAAGAGACGATATTTATAATTTTGATTGATAAAGCAGCCGTAAAAACTTATTGAACGTCGAACATCGAACAGTTGAACGTTCAACGTTCAATGCCTGCCCTGAGCGGGGCCGAACGGGTTGGAAGTTTAAATATTAAGAATTATGTCCCTGCAGTTAAAAGAGCTAAAAGGGGAAAGCTATGAAAACAAAAACGGCTAAAGGGTTCACCCCGTTAGAGAAGGTTATCGACTTTCACTGGCGGAAATTGCAAGGCTTAAATTCGCTATCATTGAAACCCGTTAGAAAAAGAAATTCTCTAACGGGGTTCACTCTCGTTGAACTTTTGATAGTGCTGGCGATAATCTCGCTTATGCTCGGCGTTCTTATGCCTGCTCTGACCCAGATAAGAAAAATCGCCGCAAACACCAAACAAAAGGCACAAATCAGCAGTATCGAAATCGGACTGAGCCTTTACAAAAACGACTTCGGCCAGTATCCGCCCTCGCACGGTTTTGACCCTAATAATCCTACGGATCCTAATTATGACTATAATTACAATGGCGCTCAGACGCTTGCCGAAGCTATGTTTGGTATAGATCTGCTTGGAATGCATTCTGATTCTGCTTTTATAGGTAATGGCAAAGATATCGGAAACACCAGAGACTTATATCCTCCAGATCCGAATACTACAAATCTCAGCAAAAGGAAAGGGCCTTATCTGGATAGGACGAACATAGGCGTTTTTAAGCCTGAAGATATATATAAAACACCTCCCTCGCCTGCTTTTCCTGCTAGTTTTAGAAAATGGAGATATGTTATTTGTGATGTCTTTTCCGTTAAAAGCAAAGAAATCGGCAATAAAAGATATAAAATCGGCACACCAATTCTGTATTTTAGGGCAAACCTTTCTCCTATAAATACGCGGCTTGTTCCCAATATGATCCCGGGAAGACTTGCAAAGAACATCTATAACTATGCTGATAATTATTTCCTTATGAACGTCGGACGTATTGTTGATGGAAAGAATCACCCGATATGTCCTTTTGATGACAATCCAACTGATGCGGGAAACGGCAATGCGTTTTATAAATACATTCACGACCCGATGATACTGCCAGCCTCTGGAACCTGGGGCAGGCCGGTTCGGCCTGATTCGTTCCTTTTGATTTCGGCAGGTTTTGACGGCCTGTACGGCACGAACGACGATATTTGTAATTTTGAGCCCAATATTGAGTGATGATGGAGCCGCAAAGGCACTAAGGCACAAAAAAAAGAAAGTAAGAAAGTAAGAATAATTTGTGTTAATTCGTGGCTGATTTGCGTTTGAATTATGTTGAAGATAAAAAAAAACGGCCTGACACTCGTCGAGATTCTGGTCGCTATTGCGATAGTAGCGCTCCTTGCGGCAGGGCTGTATTCCGTCAGTCAGTATGTTGACAGGCAGGCCAAGATAAAACTCACCGAATCGACAATCGCAATCCTTACAGCCGCCATCGACGAATATCACGACTTCTACAAGAAGTTTCCTGCCCTCGATGATGTCTATCCTTCCGGCTGTGATTCGCCGATTGAAAAACTGTATTACAGGCTTGGCCTTGCGCCGGATGCGAAGAAAATTCTTGGGCATATAAATCGCTCGCTTATAAAAAACGCCGACGGCGACGATTTTCCGGAAGTTGTCGATGCCTGGGGCAAAGAGTTCGATTACAGCTATACAGGCGTGGAGAATTTTCCCGTGATTACTTCTGCCGGGCCGGATGGGGATTTCGGAGAAACAGATCCCGGCAAAAAAGAAGATAATATTACGAGCAGGTGATTTGTAATTTTGAATTTTTAGTTTTTAATTTTTAATTGGATGTTCTCTGTGACCTCTGTGGTCTCTGTGGCTAAAACAAAAAATGAACTCTGCGGCTAAAAAAAAGGCGTTTTCCTTGATGGAGCTTCTCGTCGTTATGGGGATAATCGCTATCCTTGTGGGGCTTTCGATGCCTGCGCTCAACGCGCTGCAGAAGTCCTACGATTCGACCGGCTCAGAGAGTATGATAGAATCGGCCCTTTCCACGGCCCGAACTCTGGCCATCAGCAATAAAACATACGCAGGGGTAAGATTCCAAAAAGCCTATAATAAAAATGGTTCTCAAATTGATGCAGACCAATATATGATTTTTATTGTTTATGGTGGCCATGACATAACTACATTGGATTGCGGTTTTTACGCGGCAGTGGGCTATAAACCCATAAAGCTACCTTCGAAGGTTAGTGTAATGGATAAGATAGTAAGAAAATATACTCCAGGTTCAACTCCGAAAAAGTGCGATTTTACTTTGGTAGAAGGCGATTTAATTGCAAATGAGCTTGATGATTCTGATTCTGCCAATCAGGACCCTGAAGGCAATAATATGAATATTACTGATACTTCTGCTTTTTCAATTGTATTTTCACCTGCAGGCAAACTTGTCATTTATAAACTAAGGTGCAGAAATAAAGATGGAGCAAGCCGAAATATTAATAGCAGTGATGATGATGTTTTTAATACAAAATATAATGTAAGTAAGGATCCGCCAACAGGGAGGTTTGTACAGGATGATTTTGACGATTTTGGCATAGGCGTTGAGAACAGCCGGAAATCGTTTGTTATATACGACAGGGACAAATTTAAGACAATGACGGACAGTTTGCAAAGAAAGAAATATCTTGATAGTTTAAAGATTATATATATTAACCCATATACCGGCGAGATAATAAAATGAGAATACAGAACTCAGAACACAGTAGTCAGAATGAAAATTTTAAATAATTAAATCTCTGTGTTCTCTGTGTTCTCTGTGTTCTCTGTGAGCTCTGTGGCTGAAATAAAATTATGAAATCAGCGGCTAAACAAAAAGGTTTTTCTCTTACCGAGGTCTTGATGGCCGTGGGGATATTGTCTATCGGCCTGATGCTCGTTGCGACGATGTTTCCGGCTGCGCTTTACCTTACGACCATTGCCTCCGAAAGGACAATGGCGGCTATTGTCGCCGACGAGGCCTTTGCAAAGATTAAGCTCTTCGAAATCAGCCCTTCTGCTCACGACGTCAACGACTATAACGATGTTACTTCAATGAACTCCGTTGAATTTTCCTATCCGTCCGCTGACCCCTGCGGCGGCGTCAGGCAGTATTACTGGTCGGC
>PGYD01000077.1 GCA_002839495.1 Planctomycetes bacterium HGW-Planctomycetes-1 | reverse complement strand
CGGGAATTATAAAGATAGACGTTTCGTTTCGCATCCTATCAATATAACGATATAATCCCTGAAATTTAGGGGATATAGCTCAGCTGGGAGAGCGCCCCGTTTGCAACGGGGAGGTCGAGGGTTCAAATCCCTCTATCTCCACCAAATAAAATTTTTCCGGCGTCAGTAATCGCGCCACGGAAGAGTTCTTTGATAACTCCTACAAGAAGTAAGGCAAAGGCAATCCACAACAAGCCACAAATGCCAAGTATTAAATGAAGCATCGTTAATTTTCCTGCCGAGGATAGTTAAAAATGTCTAAGGCCGGGAAGGATTAAATGATGCGGTCAAGCTATTACAAGTATATGGCGGATGCCTAGGCCGGGACCGTTGAAGAAGGACGTGGTAAGCTGCGATAAGCGTCGGGGAGGTGCAAACAACCTTTGATCCGGCGATTTCCGAATGGGGAAACCCGTTGCGGGGACAACCCGCAACATCCCGATCTCAAAAGTCGGGAAGACAACCCGGGGAAGTGAAACATCTCAGTACCCGGAGGAAAAGAAATCAATCAAGAGATTCCGTAAGTAGCGGCGAGCGAAAGCGGAACAGCCAAAACCTCAAGAGTGTCAAGACCATATTCGTTGCTCTCGGGGTGTTACAGGAACGCGTCGGCTCCGTGTATGGACGGGGCGGAAAGTAAAAAACTGACACTTTAGCCGAATTTTCTGGAATGGGAAACCATAGCGGGTGATAGTCCCGTAGGCGAAAGAGTGCCGGCTTTCCGGATGCGTCTCCTAAGTAACGCGGGACACGTGTAATCCCGTGTGAATTCGGGTGGACCATCATCCAAGGCTAAACATGAGTCCCGGACCGATAGTGAACCAGTACCGCGAGGGAAAGGCGAAAAGAACCCCTGACGGGGAGTGAAAAGAACCTGAAACTGTATGCTTACAAGCTACCAGAGTGCTATGAACGGATTAGGGAGTAGGGTATAGGGTGTAGGGTATAGATAAAAACTGCAAAAAACAAGGGATTAAAAAATGAATACGTTTAAAAAGATAAATACGGGAAACGCACCGGCGGCAATCGGGCCTTATTCGCAGGCAATCGCGGCAGGAGAGACGATTTATGTTTCAGGCCAGTTGGGACTTGACCCTAAGAGCGGCAAACTCGTCGAAGGCGGTATAGAGGCCGAAACGAAACAGGCACTTGAAAATATAAAGGCGGTTTTAATCGCGGCAGGAAGCAGCCTTGCAAAAGTTGTGTCGGCCAGTGTTTATCTTGCGGATATGGACGATTTCGCGAGGATGAATGAACTTTATGCGGGCTATTTTGTCGAGCCTTATCCGGCTCGCGCGACGGTCGCTGTTAAAACTTTGCCGAAAAACGGACGAATTGAAATAGCTGTAATTGCTGTGGGGTAATACAGTTCTGAATCATCTTGTGCAGCAATGATTTTGCGTCTTGACTTATTCGGATTTAAAATTTACTTTAGACATATAGGCTTCTTTGTCGAATGGACTTAAGTGATGTCTGATAAAGGATTTACACATCTTCATTTACATACGCAGTATTCGCTGCTGGATGGCGCTATTGTTCCGGTAAAACTTTTCGCACGCTGCGCCGCTGACGGAATGAACGCTGTCGCTATCACCGACCATGGCAATATGTTCGGCGCAATCGATTTTTACCTTGCGGCAAAAGCGGCCAATATCAAACCAATCATCGGCATCGAGGCATACATCGCGCCGGACAGCAGACATCAAAAGCAAAAATCATCTATTTCAGATGCAGCATATCATCTTCTTCTGCTGGCTGAAAATAATACCGGTTATAAAAATCTGCTCAAGCTGGCGAGTATCGGATACACCGAAGGTTTTTACTATCGGCCGCGAATCGACAAGGAAATTCTTGCCGAGCTGAACGAAGGGCTTATTTGTTCGACGGCCTGTATGAAAGGCGAAGTCAATGTAATGCTCGCAAAGGGCGACTTCGAGGCGGCGAAAAAAGCGGTCGAAGACTATCTGAAAATCTTCGGCGACAAGAGATTCTTTATCGAGCTTCAGCAGCACGAGCCGACCGACGCTCCGCACGTTCGGGGTGCGATAATAGATTTGGCGAAAAAGATGTCGCTGCCGCTATTGGCGACCAACGATTGTCATTTTTTGGACGTTTCCGACTATGAGGCGCACGATGCCCTGACCTGCATAAGTACCGGCAAGCGGGTTACCGACCCTGACAGGATGCATTATCCGCAGGATGTTTATGTAAAATCGCCTGATGAGATGCGGCAGATGTTCGCCGATGTGCCCGAAGCCTGCGATAATACGCTGCTTGTCGCTGAAAGGTGCAATGTCGAAATAGATACCAAGCACAGGCACGCGCCGAGTTTCAAGCCTGCGGACGGTTCGACACCTGATAAGTTCCTTACGAAACTTTGCTACGAAGGCGCAAAAAAACGCTACGGCAAAATAACCGATGAGATAAAACAAAGACTCGACCACGAGCTTGAGGTTATCGAGAGCAAGGGCTTTTCGAGTTATTTTCTGATTGTGTGGGATTTCTGCCGATACGCCGCCGAGAACAATATTCCGACCGGAGCAAGGGGCAGCGGCGTCGGCACGGTCGTCGGATATTGTCTTGGGCTTTGCAATGTTGACCCGATTCGCTACGACCTGCTGTTCGAGAGGTTTATGGACCCTGAACGAAACGAGATGCCCGATATCGATATCGACATCTGTCAGGACGGCAGGGCGAAAGTGCTCGAATACGTCCGCAGCAAATACGGCCATATCGCGCAGATAATCACCTTCGGAACGATGAAGGCTCGCGCTGTGATTCGCGACGTTTGCCGCGTACTCGATGTGCCGCTGGCCGAGGCGGACAAACTGGCGAAAATGGTGCCGGCAAGTTTGGGAATCACGCTCAACGATGCGCTCAAACAGGAGCCGGATTTGAAAAGGGCGTACGAAACCAATCCGGCCACGCGAAAGGTAATCGAAATCGGCAAAAGGCTCGAAGGCCTTGCCCGTCACGCATCGGTTCACGCCTGCGGTGTGGTAATTGCCGATGAGCCTTTGACGGATTTTGTGCCGTTGTATCGCGACTCGAAATCGGAAGACATAATAACGCAGTTCGAAGGGCCGATGATTGACAAAATCGGTCTTTTGAAGATGGATTTTCTCGGCCTGCGGACATTAAGCGTCATTCAGCGGACTATCGAGCTTGTCGAAGCGACGCACGGCGTAAAAATCGATATAGAAAAAATCGACATTGCCGATGCGAAAGTTTTCGAGCTCTTTTCTGCCGGCAAGACGAAAGGCATTTTTCAGTTCGAATCGGGCGGGATGCAGGATTTGCTTATGCGGCTAAAGCCTGACCGGATTGAAGACCTGATTGCGGCCAACGCGCTGTATCGGCCCGGCCCTATGGCGCTGATTGGAGATTTTATCGACCGCAAGCACGGGGCAAAATGGACGGTGCCGCACCCGATAATGAAGGAGGTTCTCGAAGAGACCTTCGGCATTATGGTCTATCAGGAACAGGTAATGCGGATATGCAACCGGCTCGGCGATATTCCGCTGCGGCAGGCATATACGCTCATCAAGGCAATCAGCAAGAAGCAAGGTTCGGTAATTTCGAGACAGCATCAGAAATTTGTCGAAGGATGCAAAAACAAAGGGCTTTCCGAGCATAACGCCGACGAGATTTTCGAGCTGATTAAAAGGTTCGCAGGCTACGGCTTCAATAAGAGCCACGCCACGCGATACTCTGCGATTGCTTATCAAACGGCGTATCTGAAGGCGTATTGGCCGGTCGAGTTTATGGCTTCGCTTTTGACTTATGAAAGAGGCGACGCCGACAAAGTGGCTGAATACATCGGCGAGTGCAGGCAGATGGGAATCGAAGTCGCCCCGCCGGACATTAACGAGAGCTTTACCGATTTTACGGTAATCTATCAAAGTCAGCACGAGCAAAAGGGTGAAAGCGGACTGATACGTTTCGGCCTTGCCGCGGTCAAAGGCGTCGGTGAAAAAGCGGTCGAGCAGATTATTTCGGCAAGACAGGAAGTCGGTCAGTTTCACAGTCTGTTTCATTTTTGCGAAAACGTCGATTTACGTCTTGTCAATAAACAGGTAATCGAATCGCTGATAAAAGCCGGTGCGTTCGACAAGCTCGGCGGCAGCAGGGCGCAGATGATGGCGGGACTCGAAACGGCTATGAGAGCAGGCTCGAATATGCAAAGCGACCGTGCAAGCGGTCAGCTCGGACTGTTCGAATCGGGCGAAGTGAAAAAAGATTACGAAAAGGACCATCAAAAATTGCCCGATGTTCCGGCCTGGCCGGAAACTCAAATGCTCGCGTATGAAAAAGAGGTGCTCGGCCTGTATGTAACGAAAAATCCGCTCAGCGAACATGCGGATATGATAAGCGTTTACAGCACATGGAATACGTCGCAGTTAAAAGAGGATACTACCGGCGGAACAATAATCATCGGCGGAATGGTTCAGAAAGTCCGCAGTATCGTTACGCGCAACGGCAGAAACGCCGGCGCGAAAATGGCGGTCTTTACGCTGGCGGATTTGCAGGGAAGCTGCGAAGTTGTGATGTGGTCGGATTGCTACGCGGTTTTCGGAGAAATACTGGCGGTCGATAAAATTCTGTTTGTCAAAGGCAGGGTTGACCTGACAAGAGAAACTCCGCAAATCATCTGCGACGAGCTTATAGATATCGAGCACGCAGCGATGAAACTGGCCGCAAACAGAAGCGTTAATATCCTGCTCGAAGAGGCGCAGGCGACAAAGGAAAAAATCGCACGGCTAAAAAGCATCTGTTCCGCTCATCGCGGCAAAAGTCCTGTTTACATAACGGTTAAAACCAATACGGGGGTAAAGGTCAAAACTATGGCGGGCAGAAATTTGAATGTTAATCCATCAACGGATTTCTGCCGGCAGATGGAGCAATTGCTCGGCGCAAGCAATTTCCAGCTTTCGAGGTGATGAATGTCATCTCTGAAAGTCTGTGTCCGGTCAAATATATTTCCTTATTATCTTTAAATCGTTCATCGAGCCGTTGTTGTAGTTTTCACCCAAGTCGTCTCTTCGCCGTAATTTCCAGCATAATTTTCTTCCAACGTTCCGCAGTATTCATTGCGCGAGTTTTAAAAAGGCCCAATGACGTGCTTGCGTTTAGATCACCAGCGATAAAATTAGCTGCGGCATGCAAACTCCGACGAAAGAATGTGTCTCGCATTCGCTACAGACTGACAATTTTACCTATCACTTCCGCCTACACTGTGTTTTGCCGAGACGAGCATGCTCATGATTCGGAAGATTTAATCGGTGATTTTGTAAACTTTGTCGCCTTTTCGAACTCTGTCGGGAACTTTGATTCCGATGGAATCGCCGGCTTTGGCCTGCTGGACTTCATTGTGCTCAATCTGTATGTGGCTGACGGTCAATTCGAGGTCGGTAGTATGGCCCTTGATTTTGATTTTATCGCCGAGCTTCAAGGGTGCGGTTAATTCGACGCCGGCGACGACAGGATGCGCGAAAAAATCCGAAACTTCTCCAATAATCTCTTCAGCCATATCAAGTCTCCTTTCAACCTAAAGGCCTGATTGATTATATCAAATATATTCTAACGCTAAAGATTTCACGGTGCAAGGGTTAAAAACCACATAAACGGCGGTAAAAGGATTGAAAAAGGACGGGAAAATCGGTAAAATAGCTGTTTTATGGTTTGAAAATACGTGTAAGGAGATAGCGTTATGGCTAAGCATACATATTATATCGCGTTTGCTGTAATAATTCTTTCGACAGCGGGATTGTGCTGCGGACAGAGCGAAGCGAACGAGCCGAATAAAATCGGCGGTTTTTCAGAAGAGCTTTTGGGGCCGATTCCACAGCAGGTTCTCGGCGTTGTGCGGAGCAGGGACAATCGACACATAGCGATCGCAACGGCTAAAGATAATAAGTTTCAGATAGTAGTTGACGGCAAAGCGGGGCCGGAATACGCAGGACTGATGGATGGCGGAATTGTTTTTAGTCCGAACGGGGAACGAATAGCATACGCGGCAAAAAAGGATAATAATAAAATGAGCGTTGTCGTCGACGACAAAAGCGGAGCTGAATACGACAGTATCGCTAAAGGTACGATTATATTCAGTCCTGACAGCAGTCGAATAGGATACGTTGCTAAAAAAGGAAATAACTGGCACGTTGTTATTGACGAGCAGGCGAGCGAAAGCTACGGAGGATTTGCAATCAATACGCTGTTCAGTCCCGACAGCAGGCGGACGATGTATGTGGCGGAAAAGATGGGCAAATGGGTGGTTGTGATTGACGGGGAAAAGGGGCCGGAGTACGAAAGGATAAAAGGAAACCTGATATTCAGTCCGGACAGCAAACATACGGCGTATGCTGCCCAGAGCGGATATAACAAAGTGCAGGCTGTAATCGACGGCAACGCCGGGCCACAGTACGATGATATTATGGACAGGACGCCGGCTTTCAGTCCGGATAGCCAACGCACAATATACGTCGGCAAAAAAGGAATGAGATGGCAGATTATCGTTGACGGCAACGCAGGGCCTGAATACGACAGTATTGGCAAAGGCGCCCCGCCGATATTCAGTCCTGACAGTAAACGATTAGCTTATACGGCAAGAGATGAATATAAATGGGTTGTGGTTGTCGATGGCAATGTCGCGGGAGAATACGCAGATATTCTGGAAGGCTCGCTAATTTTCAGTCCCGACAGCAAACGCATAGCCTGCGCGGCAGGCAAATCCGGGAAATGGGTGGCGGTCGTTGACGGTAAAGAAGAAACAGAATACGACAATATTCTGGCGGGCAGCATCGTTTTCAGTCCGGACAGCAGACAAATAGGATATGTCGCTCAGACAGAAAGCCGACAAATGGTCGTTATTGACGGCATAGCGGGCGGCGGATACGCCCGCATAGGCAGCACGGCAATTTTTAGTCCTGACGGCAAACGTGCGGCATACGTGGCCCAGAAAGGCACAAAAACGGCTATCATCATCGACGGCCAAGCAGAGCCTGAATGCGATGGAGTCGGAAGCGGCTCTCCGATTTTCAGTCTGGATAGCAAACACCTTGCGTATTGGGCGGCGAACGGCAGGCGATGGCGAATAGTCGTCGACGGACAAACGAGCGCCGAATACGACGGCAACGCCTGCGCAGTAGCGGCAAATGAAAACGGATTCGAGGCTATCGGCAGCCGAGACGGAAAACTATATCGAGTTTTCTGGAAACCGTGAGAGAATTTTAATTTTTAATTCTCAGAAGTTTCAGGCCGAGAGCGGGGTCGAGTTGTCTTCTTGCGTCAATTCCCGTAATTTCAATAATGGTAACTTCGAGGATTAAAAAAATAGTTGCGCCGCCGCGCGGACAGCCGACAATATGAGTATCCGCCCTGCCAAGTCCGGCGTGGAGATGCAATTTCGGTTTTTCTTCGTCATCGCAGTAAAGCGTGCCGACGCCGAGGACTTCGCCGGGACCTTCGAAATTGAAAAAGTCGGGTTCGATTTTTGGTTTTTCCGACTTCGGGCCGACAACGACGTCGGCCTTTCTGATTCCGCCGGTGATAAGGACGGCGGCAGATTTTATTTTTTCCTTTTCGGCGATTGAGTCGATTGAGTCGTAAAGATTTTCGCCCTCAAAAAGCCTTGCGGCGATTATCCGGCCCGCTGAGCCAACTGCATATTCCATAACGGCCTCCCGCTAAAATCGAGTTTTTCTATTTCCAAATAGACTATAATAAAAAACAGCAAATAGAAAGAGGAAATTTCAGATTATAAATCAGTACTGTCCCGTTATAAGTCGAATAGATATAATTGGTTATGTATATCACTCTTTGAAAAGTTGTGAAAATCCGCAGGAAACAGGCTTTTTACGG
>PGYD01000076.1 GCA_002839495.1 Planctomycetes bacterium HGW-Planctomycetes-1 | reverse complement strand
CTATTACACAAGTACTTACGAAAAATATTTTGCAAAACGAAATTTCTCAATTTCGTAACCAATTGTTATTATTCAAGTTATAATGGGACAATAGTGCCATAATGTGTATTGTAAAAAGGACGGATTTTGCGTATATTATCGCCTGATTATTGGAATTTGGAGCAAAAAAATGAGTATTTTAAAGTATGACCCGTCTTTACCGTACAAAGTAGCAGATATATCTCTTGCCGAATGGGGCAGGAAGGAAATGAACCTTGCCCAAAACGAAATGCCCGGCCTTATGGCAATTCGGGCAAAATACGGCAAAGAAAAACCGCTGAAAGGCCTTAAAATTACAGGCAGTCTGCATATGACGATTCAGACGGCAATGCTGATTGAAACTCTTGTGGAACTGGGCGCAAAAGTCAGATGGGCATCCTGTAATATATTCAGTACGCAAGACCACGCCGCGGCGGCAATCGCAAAGGAAAAACTCGCCGCTGTTTTCGCCTGGAAAGGAGAATCGCTCGAAGAATACTGGTGGTGCACCGAGCAGGCGCTTTTATGGCCTGACGGAAACGGACCGGATTTGATTGTCGATGACGGCGGGGACGCAACACTCGTCGTTCATCAGGGCGTCAAAGTCGAAAAAGACCCGTCGCTGCTGAATGAAAAGTGCGACAACCACGAATTGCAAATCATTATGAATCGCTTAAAAAACAGTGTGAGCGAAAATCCGCAAAGATGGACACAAATCGCAAAGGCAATTAAGGGTGTTTCCGAAGAGACAACGACAGGCGTCGGAAGACTTTACCAGATGCAGAAAGACGGTTCTCTATTATTCCCTGCGGTCAATGTCAACGATTCGGTTACCAAATCGAAGTTCGATAATCTTTACGGCTGCCGGGAGTCGCTGGCCGATGGTATCAAAAGAGCGACAGATATTATGGTCGCGGGCAAGTGCGTTATCGTTTGCGGATACGGCGATGTCGGCAAGGGCTGCGCACAGTCTATGAGAGGCTTTGGCGCAAGGGTTATCATTACCGAAATCGACCCGATATGCGCTTTGCAGGCGGCGATGGAAGGCTATGAAATCAAAACTCTCGAACAAGTCGTCGAAGAAGGCGATATATTTGTAACCGCGACAGGCTGCTGCGACGTTATCCGCGGCGAACACATCGAAAAAATGAAAAACGAGGCGATTATCTGCAATATCGGTCATTTCGACCACGAAATACAGATGAGCTGGCTTGAAAAAAATCCGAAATTCAAAAAGGAAACTATCAAGCCGCAGGTTGACAAGTGGACCCTTACATCGGGAAAATCGATAATCATTCTGGCCGAGGGAAGATTGGTAAATCTCGGCTGCGCGACAGGTCATCCGAGTTTTGTGATGAGCAACAGCTTTACAAATCAATGCCTTGCCCAGATTATGCTTGCCGAAGGCGGGCTCGAGAAAAAAGTCTATACATTGCCTAAAAAACTCGACGAGGAAGTTGCGAGGCTCCATCTGGGCAGGTTAAGCGCATCTCTTACAGTTCTTACACCAGAACAGGCAAAATATATCGGCATTCCGGTCGAAGGACCGTTTAAGCCGGAACATTATAGATACTAACTAAAAATTCTAAATTCTAAACAATATCGAATTGCCAAAGCTCCAAAGTTCAAAAACGTTTTGAGCATTGTGAGATTGGAATTTGGGATTTGTTTAGGATTTAGAATTTCGCGATTAGGATTTTCTTATTATGTGGGAACATTTCGCTCATCAGGCTGATGTCGGCATAAGAGCGACTGCCGCCGGTTTAAGCAGTGCGTTTGAAGATGCCGCAATCGCCCTTACGGCAATCGTTACAGACCCGAAAAATGTGCAGCCGCTCGAATGCGTCAAGCTCGAATGTGACGCCGAAGATGAGGAACTTCTGCTGGTCAACTGGCTCAATTCAATTATTTACGAAATGGCGACCGGCAAAATGCTGTTCGGTAAATTCGAGGTTAACATCGAAGGTCTGACCGTCTCGGCGAAGATATGGGGCGAAAAGATAGACCAGGCCAGACACTTGCCCGCGGTGGAGCCAAAGGCCGTAACATATAACCAGTTGAGCGTGAAAGAAGAAAAAGGAAAATGGACTGTTCAATGTGTGATTGACGTATAATGGCAAAGCCGCAGCTAAAACGCGTTTCCGAGTATCGCTGGCTGATTGAGCCTTTCGGCAAAATGAAAGTGCCGGGCGTGATTTTCGCCGACCATAATCTGATAAACGACATCGACGAAAAAACTATATCGCAGATCTGCAATGTTGCCTGCCTGCCGGGAATAGTAAAAGCCTCATTCGCTATGCCGGACGCTCATATGGGTTATGGTTTTCCGATAGGAGGCGTGGCGGCTTTCGACCCGGACGACGGCGGGGTAATATCCGGCGGAGGCGTCGGCTTCGATATCGCCTGCGGAGTGAGAACATTCCATACTGGTCTTAACGAAAACGATATAATAAACTTAAGGGAAAAATCCGCCTTCAGCGAGACTTCGCCAATTGGCGAGCTTGCCGAGGCTCTTTTTCGCGACATCCCCGCAGGCGTCGGCAGTACAGGCAATATCGCTTTAAACACTGCCCAGCTCGACAATATGCTCGCCGGCGGCGCGGTCTGGGCGGTTGAAAAAGGGTTCGGCACAAAAGAGGATTTGGATTTCATCGAAGAACGAGGCGTTGCAAAGGGCGCCAATCCGGCGAAAGTCTCCTCGCAGGCCAAAAGACGTCAGCAGGAACAAATGGGTACGCTCGGTAGCGGAAATCATTATCTTGAAGTTCAAAAAGTTGTCGATATTTACGCTCCGCAAATCGCCGAGGGTTTCGGACTTAAAAAAGGCGATTTATTGGTAAGCATCCATTGCGGCTCCCGCGGACTCGGCCATCAAATCGGAACCGATTATCTCAGGCAAATGGCTTCGCAGGCGGCAAGCTACGGCATTGACCTGCCCGACAGAGAACTTGCCTCTGTGCCTGTAAACAGCCCATTAGGTCAGGATTATCTGGGAGCGATGAGAGCGGGTATAAATTGCGCACTTGCCAACAGACAGATTTTAACAGATCTTGTCAGGCGTGTTTTTGCGAAGATTTTCCCAACGGCACAATTAACAATGCTCTACGATGTGAGCCATAACACCGCAAAAATGGAAGAGCATAACGTTAACGGCAAAATGAAACAATTACTGATTCATCGCAAAGGAGCGACACGTTCTTTCGGGCCCGGAAGCGGTGATTTGCCGCCTCGCTATAAGTCCTTTGGCCAGCCGGTCTTAATAGGCGGCACAATGGGGACTTCTTCTTATATTCTTGCCGGAACAGGCGAAAGCGAATCTCTTGCGTTCAGCTCGGCCTGTCACGGAGCGGGCCGAAGTATGAGCAGGACAGCGGCTGCGAAAAAATGGCAGGGAAGCCAGATTGTAAAAGAACTTGCTGAAAGAAAAATCATTATCAAATCAAAATCAATGAGGGGCCTCGCTGAGGAGGCCCCTGATGCTTACAAAAATGTAAGTGCCGTGGTCGAGGCGACGGCAAACGCCGGCCTGGCAAAAAAGGTCGCAAAGTTACTGCCCCTGATTTGCGTCAAGGGCTGATTTCTCCGCAGACATAGCCTTTTCAGCGCTTCTCTGAAGAATACCTTTTACAATGAATGCTATCCCAATCGCAAGAAAAGCCATGGCTGCATATGATAAACCTGAACCCCCCTCTGCCTCAGAAGTATTTCCAAAATCTAATAGTACCAGAATGAACCATCCAAGTCCCATTAAAAAGAAAGTGATGCCTACAGTAAGGTTGCCTATCCAGTTTGGGCCTTTCTGTTTAACAGGTCTGAGTTCCGACAGCGGTGTGCCTTTTTCAATCGCCGCAAGAATCTGCTGATGTTCAAGGCGTTTTTTGTTCAGAAAATACCAGGTCAGCATTACAATAAGAACAATAACTATGACAAGCGGCAAAGCACCAAGTATAAACGGCCAGTTACCCATATCGACTTTCGCGCCGCCGTCCGAAGCATCGACCGTTAAAGCTAAAATTTGAGGAAGCATATTAATTCCCTTTCATTAAAATTATTGTTGCGATTTCACTGATTAGTCGCAAGACTTATTATAAAGGTTTCAGAAAAATATGAAACTTTTCGTTATTTTATGCGACTAACCTGTAAAAGGAGTCCTTTTTTGGCAGACCAAACCGGAAAAAACAAAAGGGAGGGCCTGATACACCGGCTGCGAAGCGGCGAGAGCAAGGCGTTTGCCGATTTTATCGCCAGATACCAGCAACAGGTTTCTTTGTGCTGCCGAACACTGGGACTTAATACAGCTGAGGCCGAAGATGTGGCAAGCGAGACGTTTATGGCGGCATATCAGGGAGTAAAAAAATATACCGGAAAGGCAAAATTGAGCACCTGGCTATGGAAAATAACGTACAATAAGGCGATAAGCTTTCTTCGGCAGAAAATTAAAAAACAAAAACTGCAGGAAAACCTTCAGAAAAACTATAAAGAAGAAACAACTGATACAACTCCTGATGAAAACAAAGAAATCGTATGGAACGCAGTAAAAAAAACTGCCGCAAGACCAGGCAATGGCGATAGTTCTATTTTACAGGCAGGAAAAAAGTATTAAAGAGATTGCAAATATTATGAAAAAAGGCCAAAATACGGTTAAGGTATACCTGTTCAGAGGCCGGGAAAAACTTAAAGAGCTCCTGGGCAATAAAATTGAAAGGCTTTACTAATGCTGCCGGAAAATGAACGCAAATTCGACGAGATATTGAAAAAAAGTTTGAAGCAACATCGCGAATCGATTCGGGACGATTTCGCCAGAGAACTTCTTACGAAAATACAGATAATCGAACAGCAAAACGCTATCAGAAAAGTCGTCCTGCAGGAAAGAATTTCACTGGCAGCTTTTATATTACTGCCTTTGGCGACAATAGCAGCAATATTTGCATTTCCGGATATGGTGGCCGAGATGGGGCGATTGCTGACAGAACTGCCTCCGCTAATTATTCAGGCTCTTATAATCTTAGCGAAACAATGGCAATTATTAGTTTATTATACCCTGATTGGATTGGGTTGCTTATATGCGGCCTATCAGGTGCTTCGGCTGGAAAATTAGCGTCGCTATGTTCTCCATTATGCGGGATTTTAACGCAAAAAATAATGTAGAATGGCTTTGTTTGAGTTGTTATAATAACAATAAATAGTAAGTAGGGAACTACTAAATGGTATCCAAAAACAGGTTTGATGAAGAGATTAGCAATATTGTAGAACAGCTTATAAGGCTTTATAAGCCGCAGAAAGTTATTCTTTTCGGGTCGCTGGCCGAAGGGCAAACGCACGAAAGCTCCGACATCGACCTGTTTATTATAAAAAACGATGTTCCTGAATTGGGAGTGGATAGAATCCGTCAACTGGATGAACTTATTAAATACGGCTTGGCTACTGATTTTATTGTTTACAGGCCACAGGAGCTTGAGCAGCGGCTCAAACTCGACGACCCGTTTATAAAAAACATTCTTGAGAGAGGCAAAGTGCTTTATGAAGCCGTCTGAAATTGCCAAAGAATGGCTCCAAAAAGCTCAGGAAGACTACGGTTTTGCCAGTGCAAGTCTTGAAGATACCGAATATTTTGCGCAGATTTGTTTTCATTTCCAGCAGGCGGCGGAAAAATATCTCAAGGCATTTATCGTTGCAAATAAGCTCGAATTCAGGGCCGTTCACAATCTGCTCGAATTATTGGATATTTGCAAAAAGCAGTACCCCGTATTGAAGAAATAGCAGAAGCCTGCCGTTTCCTAAATCCCTTTTACATAGATTCCCGCTATCCCGTCCATTGGCCGACACATTATGATAAAGCTGCCGCACTTAAAGCAAAACAATTCACTGAGAAAATTGGAAATTGGGTGATAAATTCATTTGGCAATTAAAATTCAACTGTTCGTCAAGAATAAGATAGATGCAAACTTTATCGAACAGTATCTTGCCTTTTGAACCGCGGATTACACGGATTTCGCGGATTTATCGTCTGTTGCCCTTATATAGGTGAAATGCTGCAATTATGGGCACAACTTGAAAATGGTTTTTCTATGATTATTTTTCCAACGCGATCAAATCTTTATAAGTCTGGCGTTTACGGATGACTTTAAAGTTTTTGCCGTCAACGAGCACTTCAGCCGATAGAGGCCTTGCGTTGTAATTGCTTGCCATTGTAAAGCCATAAGCGCCCGCTGTGAAAATCGCGAGCAAATCGCCCCGCTTTACAGGCGGAATTGCCCTGTCCTTTGCGAAAAAGTCCGTTCCCTCGCAAATCGGCCCGACAATATCGACAAACTCAAGTCCTTTTATGTCGAGTTTTTCGGTTCTTCTCAGGTGGGTAAATTTTTCTTCCACTTTTACCGGCCAGATAAAATGAAAGGCGTCATAAAGGCAGGGTCTGATTAAATCGTTCATACCCGCATCGACGATGACGAATTTTTTTCTGCCGCCCTGCTTGAGATATAAAACTTTCGTAAGCAGAATCCCGGCGTTGGCGACAATGCTTTTGCCCGGTTCGAGTATCAGCTTTAAATTTTTATCTTTCAGCAGCGGCACAATCCCATCGGCGTAATCTGCTGCGCTTGGCACGGTATCTGTCTGATAGTCGGCGCCGTATCCGCCGCCCAGGTCGAGGGCTTCAATTTTAAAGCCTTTGCCGCGAAGTTTTTCTATAAGCGGCAGTATTCTTTCAACCGCCTCGCGATACGGGTCGATGGTTTTTCCGCCCGAACCGAGGTGGACGTGGATTGCGCACAGGTTCACATAATCATTTTTGCCGTACTGGGCGAAAACTTTTTCAGCCCGTTCGATATCGACCCCGAATTTGGTTTCCTTTGTGCCGGTCGTAATATGTTTATGAGTTTTCGGGTCAACATCGGGATTAACCCTCAGGGCGGCTTTTGTTTTTACGCCTGCCTGTTCGGCAAGTGCGATGAGATTTTCAAGTTCGGCTTCGGATTCGATATTAAAATATCCTATTTGCGCCTTAAGGGCGGCTGTGATTTCCTGGTCTGTTTTGCCGGCGCCAGCGAAAACGACTTTTTTCATATCAGCTCCGGCCTGGGCGGCGCGGTAGAGTTCTCCGCCGCTTACAATGTCGAAGCCGCTGCCGAAATCGGCAAGAATTTTAAGGATATTTATATTGCCGCAGGCCTTGATTGAATAGCAAATTGTCGTATCGAGTTCGGCGAAGGCTTTTTTGATTTTCTCGAAATGGTCGAGTATTGTCGCCTTGCTGTAAATATAGACAGGGGTTCCGACTGATTCGGCTATTTTTTCGATGTCAACGTCTTCGGCGAATAATTTGCCGGCTTTATAATTGAAATAATCCATAATTTCCTTACTTCCTTATTTCTTTGCTTCCTTGCTTTTTTTAAAAAGCCATTTAAACCAACTGTCCATACCGGCTGTAGTTTTAGCCGATATTTCGAAGATTTTCAAATCTTTATTTAGTTTCCTGGCGTCCCGTTTTACCTTTTTAACGTCGAAATCGAGGTGTTTTGCGAGGTCGATTTTGTTTATCAGCAGGACATCGGCCTGGGCAAAGGAGTTAGGATACTTTCTGCACTTGTCGTCGCCCTCGGCGGTGGAAAGCACAACCGCCCGTATTTCTTCGCCGAGGTCGAAATCCGAAGGACAAACCAGATTGCCCACATTTTCTATGACGATAACATCGAGACTGTCGGCGTCGAGTTTGTGCAGGGTATTGGTAATCTGCTCGGCCGATAAATGACAAGCGCCTTTTGTCTCAATCTGAACAGCCTTAACTCCCGTCGCGAGGATTCTTTCGGCGTCGAGTTTTGTATAAAGGTCTCCTTCGATTATCGCCATATTGATTTTTTTCTTAAGAGCCTTTGCGGTTTTTTCGAGTATGGTCGTCTTGCCGCTGCCGGGCGAGGAAATCATATTTATGCAGAGGATATTATTCCTTTTAAAAAATTTCCTGTTCGCGGAAGCAAAATCTTCATTTTTCGCTAAAATCTTTTGTGCAATTTTAATTTTCATCCCGCACCTTCTTTAGGGTATCTCTAAAAATTCAGTTTGTCACTGCGAGCCCTTCGGCTTCGCTCAGGATAAACTCCGCGAAGCAGTCTCGTTTCTGAAGCAATAATTGAGAT
>PGYD01000075.1 GCA_002839495.1 Planctomycetes bacterium HGW-Planctomycetes-1 | reverse complement strand
CGATGGCCTTTGTAGTCTCCGGCGGAGTATCAGGAAAGTAAAAAAAATGAACACTCAGAGCCCAAGCGACAGCGCAGGGAGTTTATGGCATCAGAGCCCAAGCGACAGCGCAGGGGGTTTTGGAGAAAAAATTATTTAGCCCCCGCCGGCACGGCGGCGCCGTCATTGCGAGGCCGCAGGCCGCGGCAATCTCGGGAGTTTACCCCGTGAAATGCTTGCTATTTCACCGGGGTCATTCCCGCGAAATTTATCCCTAAGGGAACGGAAATCCACGTTTTTCCTCATTGATTTTAAAAACAAACAGAGATATAATTTTCGCAAAGCATCGAGGAAATTGATTGTTAGTCTGAAAAAGTAGAATGTCCTCTTTTTCAGTTTTTTTAGATTGGTTGGGGTTTCTATGGCAGAACAAGAAGAATCGGCCGAGGATTTAAAAGAGCTATACATTTCAAAATATCATGAATACTTATGCGATTTAGCCCTAAAAGCTATAGAGAAGAGTCCTTTTGACTTTATTTGCACCATGTTGCGAGTAAGTGGTTGTGAGGATGAGGGTTGGGATACACTTAGTTCGGCCAAAGAAACACTGAAAGATTTCAATAAATGTCTACAACAAGCTTACGAACAAAAAAATTTTAGAGCAGCAACAAGAATGGGATTGGTAATGTACTGCCATCTCGTTGA
The DNA here is from genome assembly GCA_002839495.1 of Planctomycetes bacterium HGW-Planctomycetes-1. Taxonomy (GTDB): domain Bacteria; phylum Planctomycetota; class Phycisphaerae; order Sedimentisphaerales; family UBA12454; genus UBA12454. The sequence continues at coordinate 7,692 of PGYD01000075.1, read as the reverse complement.
AATGACGGTAGGTCATGAATTGATATTTAATACCCTTAGATGTTTGGATGGACAGAAATATACTATATGGCCTTTCAAAGATCTTGTTGATGTTCGGAACAAAAATAAACCAAAAAGGAAGAAACAAGCAATCCCTCCCTCAGCTAAGAAAAAATTCGGCGAGATCAAGAAATTGGCTCAAAAATTAAATGAGAATGAAATTACTAAATGTATTGATGAAATCTTTAGCGAGGAGATACGCAATTCGGTCAGTCATTCTGACTATATTGTAACGGACGAATATCTTAGAATGCGTGAAGGAGGATACCCGCGCCAGATTGATTTGCAGACGATTAACGAGTTGATTTGTAAATGTTTTGCTTTCTATGATGCGCTGTTATTTTGGAATAATAAATGGCTGGAAAGTTTTGCCCAAATGCCGAAATATCTTAAATTGCCAAACTATGAGGTGCTCGAATTGCGATCTGAAAACAATATAGTCAATGGGTTTGCAATTCACTTTTCAAATGGACATAAAGCCAGCTACAGTCGTTCAAAATGTAGTGAACTTGTAAATATAATTATAAATGGAAATGGTACTATAAGCCCAACTTGTGGGCGGTTTGACCTGTTAGAAAAAAAATGGAAAATAGATAATAAGCCATCAGAAGAGTACGGAATGGATTTCAATAGTAATAACTGTTGAATAATTAGGGATAGCCACCTATTGATAAAAGTCGTTGAACCGCCAGAGATTGGTTGAAGTGAAGGAACAGTTAAAAACCTAAACTAACTATATCCCCACTACTCGGCCTCGGTGTCGTGATGTTAAGAAAAAAATTAGTTTTTTTATAGGAAGAAAAATGAGTAATCAAAACGTTTGGGACGATGTAGATATTTTTGGCGTGCGGATATTTGAACCAAACCCCAGTTTAACAATTAAGAAGAATGTTGGGACTGGATATATCAGTTCATGGAAATTTTATCTAACATTTATATTATTGCTCGCGATGTTTATTAGTATGGCGATAATAGCAATGCCAGAGTACTTTTTCAAAGTGTCAAAACCAATGGGAATGTCAGGCCGAGACGAGGTCGGATTTTTTCGAATTACTTTCCTGATAGGTTACCTTCTTATATATGGCTGTACTTATGGCAAAATGAAATTTACGGGAGAGACAGAACAGTTTTGGCAATATACAAGAACATACTTTTTTACCAGTTTTGTATTCGCACTCGCATTGATATTTTTTTGTAAGTCAGGCTGGTGGTTTTGGTTAAGCTTTATCTTTTTTTGCTTTGGCATATTGTGTTTTTTCATAGCTGCCGTTTCTTGGTCTAAACATAAAAAATTAGTATATCAGTTCGCTTGGGAAAATTTGGGAGATGGACAAAAATTCTTAATAATTCAAAAAGGACATGATGTAATGCTATACGAATTGAAAGATAAAATCAATGAGGTTGAATATGAGAAAATTGTCCAACAGAAAAAAACGCTAATTAAATAGGGAACGCCTGCCTGTTTTTGATTTTTAATACTTGTCCGCCTATTGGCGGGTTTGATTTTTGATATTCTCTTAGTTCCCCGTGCCTCTGTGGTGAAATTTAAACTTCCCCGCCTCCGGCGGCTCCTAAAATTTTATCCGCCTCTGGCTGACTGCAATCTGCCGTCCCTGCCCTGTGAGATGTCGCTTCGGCTATCTCATCGGGGTTCGATGTTCAATGTTCGACGTTCAAAATATAGAATAATCCCCTCTTGCCAAAACCCCTTTTTCGCCTTATAGTTAAGCCGTAATATATCTCTCCTATCCTTCATAATCTGTAATCTCCTATCTTTCGTTGCTTTAACTTTGCTGATTTTATCGGCAAAAATGCAGATTTTGAAACCTCGGGGGAAACTTTATCCGCCTTAGGCGGATTGTTTACCAAAGAGGTTAGAAATCTGAATTTAAGCTGTTCGCAGAACGGCTTAGTTAAAGCAATACTTCGTGATTCCTTCGTGCTCTTCGTGTCCTTCGTGGTGAAAAACCGTGTCCGTCCGCGTTAATCCGTGTAGTTCCGTGTCTGAAAATCCTCTGTGTTCTCGGTGAGCTCTGTGGCTAAATTAATTAGTGTAAATTCGTGTCCATTTGTGGTAAAAATATCCGTGAAACTTGCCCGCCAAAGCTTTAGCGTCGGCGGGTCCGCGCAATCCGCAGTTAAAAAGATAAAAAAACCCGCCTTTTAGGCGGGTTTAAAAGAGGTTAATAAATTTGTCCCACTTCTTCCGGGACTTACGATTCCTTAATTTTCTTGCTTCTTGCTTACTTAACTTCCTTACGTCCCTGCGTCCTTACTTCCTTCATCACGGTACGAGAAAAACATCTGTTTCGCTGCTTGTTGTTTCTGTGCCGCGATAAACCTGTCTGTCTTTTACGGTAAATATATCGTCGTCTGAGCCGAATACTCTTTGCGATGTAAATCTAACCGCTCCATCGCTGAACATAACGTTCTGGCCTTTGCCGCGATGGCTTGTGCTGTTGATTTTCAGTAATTTTTCGCTAAGTGTAATCGGGTCGAATTCATTTTTATCGACGCAGCCGGGGTTTTGCAGGCAGGTCTCGAAAATCGGATTGGTATCCGACATCAGAGGCGCTGCGCTTAACGGGTATTTAGCCTTATTGGGTTCGCTGATAAGTTTAAAGCTGTATGTTATATATCTTCTGTTCGGGAAATCGGACAGATTCGCGATTTGCGTTTGGCTCAGAGCGGGCAGTTTTTCTCTTGTCCCGCCGGGGCATACGAATAATTGCGGCTCGGCGTAGTTGTTTTTAACGAGTACCCATACGTGTCTCGTATTGGACTGATGTTGCGGCTGGGTCGAGCCGACCTTCCACCACGGGTTTCCTGCTTTTGTAGCGACGGCGGGGAGGAAATTGCTGTTTTCGTTAGCGTATCCTGTTATGCCCTGCGCGATTTTGGCAAGGTTTGCTTGGCAGGCAGCCTGCCACGCCATAGCCCGCATTTGTTTTGTTACGGGAACGAATATGCCTGACAGGATTACAACGCCTGCGGCGACGGCTGCGGCCTCGGCGAAGTTTCGCCAGAAGCTCGGCCGTTTTGTAACCACTTTTTCGCTTTCGGCATGGAGGAGTTTGTCGAGTTGGCTTATGGGTTCGGTTTTAGCGGTGTGGGAGTAGAGTTTATCGAGTGTTTTTTCGACGAGGTGGTCCGGACAGGATGCGCATACTTCGTGGTCGAGGTGTTCCAGCGCTGAGAGCGAGTGGTGGAGCCGATTATAGAATTCTATTGCGCCCTGATGTGTTTCGAGGAGTTCTTTTGCTGTTTCGCTTTCCTGCTGACCTGCGCACTCGAAGTAGTAATCGAGTAGAATATCGCGTTGCTCCTTGTTAAGTTTGTCCATCAAATAATCTCGTTGTTCAAAGATTTCCATTTTTTAGTAAAGTGAACAATGGCCGTGTGGAGCCTGCTTTTCACCGTCCCTATTGGTATACTCAACATATCAGCCATTTGTTTGTAAGAAAATTGTTCAAAATAGGCCAAAATGAGGATTTCTTTAAGATTTTCGGGCATATTTTCGATGATTTTGCGTACTTTTTCGGCCCTTTCGGCCTTTTCCGCCTCGTCATAAGGTGTTATTTCATAAGACTTTAGGGAGTTAAGAACGTCATCGACGTTGAGGTCTTCCGGCTCTGCCATAGCCCCTAAAGAGATTGTATCGCGTCTTTGTAGTTTTCTGAGGGTATCCCTTGCCTTATTAGCGGCTATTGTGAACAGCCACGGCCTTAGCGGCCTGTCTTTTTCAAACGTTTTTCGGCTGCGATAGAGCTGGAGGAAAGTTTCCTGAAAGGCTTCCTCGACGAGCTGGGTTTGATTTAAAAAACGCCTTAAAAACGCATAAAGAGGGTCTTTATATCGGGTTACAAGCTGCTGAAAAGCGTCCCTGTCGCCGGCAACATAACGATGAAGCAGCTCCTGCTCGTCCGTCCTGTCTTTATGATTATTGTGGTTTTTGCCGGTCTTCATTTTCGGCGATATTATAAAATTAAAAGGCGAAAAGTAAAAGATAAAAGGGGAAAGTGAAGTTTTTTTGTCCTGTTTTCGCTACGTTTCAGCGTAATAACTGCTGCGCGTAAAAGGCGAAGACATAACCCAACTAAAACCCAACCGCTTCGCATAGTCAGACCAATAATCGAATTTTTCAGGCGGAATATATTCGGCAACATCAAGAGAAGTTTTCGACGGTTTCAAATACTGGCCGATGGCGAGCCGGTCGCAATTTACACTTCGCAAATCCTTTAAAACCTGCTCGAGCTCATCGTCCGTTTCGCCAAGGCCGAGCATAATAGAGGATTTGGTAGTTGTTTGCGGCAAAAGTTTTTTGGCCATTTCGAGAAGCTTCAACGAGGCCTGATAGTCGGCGCCGCATCTTGCGGTTTTGTATAATCTCGGCACAGTCTCCAAATTATGTCCAAAGACAAAAGGCAAAGCGTCAGAAAGAATCTCAATGGCCTTTGTTTGACAGCTTTTGAAGTCCGGTACGAGGAGTTCGAATTTAACGGACCCCCCCAAGGTGTTGGCGGGGCTAACCGAGTTTCGGACGGCATTAATCACATCTCTGAAATGGGATGCGCCGGCGTCGGGCAAATCGTCCCTTGTGACGGAAGTAATGACAAGATATTTGATTTTTAATTGTTTTGCCAATTCGGCAACTCTTTGCGGGTCGGTTTTGTCCGGCGGGGCGGGGGTGCCCTTAGGAACAGAGCAGAATTTGCAGTTTCGAGTGCAGATATTGCCGAGGATAAGAACGGTCGCGGTGCCTCTGCTCCAGCACTCGCCCTTGTTGGGACAATTTGCACTGTCGCAGATTGTCTCAATGCCAAGCTGGCTGACAGCAGAGCTTGTGGTATTAAAATTATTTCCCGCAGGCATCGGCCTTTTCAGCCAGTCAGGTAGTCGTCTTTTGGTATTCTGATTCATTTTGTTTTACAAAATATTTTAAGAGTATCGTTTTCAGTATATCTTTTGCGGAATTTATGTCGATTTTTTTATTGAGTTCGATTTGGGCGCTGGTCATTTTGATATTATCAAGGCCGCAAGGGACTATAAAGTCAAAAATACTTAAATCATTATCGATATTAATCGCCATTCCGTGGAATGTGAGCCATTTTTTGATTTGCACGCCAATCGAAGCAATCTTTAACCACGGATTACGCGGATTACACGGATTTTTATCTTCAATCCACAGGCCGGGGAAGTCTTTTCTTGTGCAGCAGTTCAATCCGAGTTCGGCGAGAAATTCAATTCCTATTTTTTCAAGCAGATGGACGAAATCACTTACGCCGAGATTATGTTTTTTGAGATTGATAATCGGATAAATGACGATTTGGCCGGGGTTGTGAGCGGTGGCTCCGCCGCCGCGGCGGATTTGAAAAATCTCAATACCAGTCCGCTTAATAGCATCGGCATCTTTTAAAAGCTTGTTTGCGCTTTGTCTTGCGCCGAGCGTAATTGTCGGAGGATGCTCGACGATGAATACAGTATCTTTGCCCGCCCGTTGCGACGAGGTCGCACCGAGGTGAATGCCTGCGAGCAGGTTTTGGAAAGCGTTTTCCTGCATTTCGAGCGCGGATTTATAATCCATTGTGCCGCAATCAATTATTTCGATATTCGCCATCTTATCACGAAAGCGGATTATAACAGCAATCGGCGGATTATACAATCGCAGGACGGGTGTTTTTTGCTTTTACAATTTTTATTTCCTGTTAAAATTCAGAGTCTATGGCGAAGGAAATTCTGGATTTGACAGGACAGTGGCGGTTTAAGAAATATCCGGTCTCGGCGCGGCGGATGCGCGACCTTGAAGAGGGAGACTGGCTCAACTGCATCGTTCCTTCGTCGATATATGTTGATTTGGCAGAAGCGGGGGTTATCGAGCGTAAAAAATTAGAGAGCAATCCCGAAGATTTCTTTCAGATTAGTCTTGAGCCGTGGATATATAAAAAACAATTCGACCTGTCCGAAGATTTTCTGAAAAATGACAAAATAGAACTTGTCTTTGACGGTCTTGACACTTTCAGCCAGATATGGCTGAACGGCAAGTTGCTTGGACGAACTGATAATATGTTTTGCTCGTACCGGTTCGATATAACGGAAATTGTCAGGGGGCGGTGCAATGAACTTTTGGTTAAATTCGATTCGGCGAGCCAAGAGGGCGAGCGGCTGATGAATCGATACGGAATGCTGAGCAAAGATAAATGTTCTTTGCCGCAGCGGGCTTATGTCAGGAAGGCGCAATGTCAGTTCGGGTGGGACTGGGCGCCGGTTTTGCCGGGCTGCGGGATATGGAAGGGCGTTCGGCTCGAAGGTTTTAAGGTGGGATGTATCAGCGATGTGCATATTACAACTGTCGATTGCGACAAATCGAGCGCGGATGTAAAAATTTTCGTGCAGATAGAGAAATTTTCACATCGGCCGATGGTTTGCAGTCTTTCGGTTAGCGATGCGACAGGCAAAATCGCGGCAAAGGCCGTTCTTCAATACAGTGCAAGGCATAAGCAGGCATCGGCGGTTGTAAAAATCGCCAAGCCGCAGCTTTGGCAGCCGAGAGGCTACGGCTCACAGCCTCTATATAAATTAGCTGCGGAATTACACATCGGCGATGAATTAGTCGATTCGGTATCGCAAAGTTTCGGCATAAGAACGGTTAAATTAAATCAGGTGCCGGACGAGTACGGGCAGAATTTCGGGTTCGAGGTGAACGGGCAGGCAATCTATATTAAAGGGGCGGACTGGATACCGGCGTCGCTTTTTATCGGCGAGGCCAGAGCGGACGAGTACGAAAGGCTCCTTACATCGGCGGCGGAGGCGAATATAAATATGCTTCGGGTATGGGGCGGCGGGATATATGAAACGAAAGATTTTTACAATCTTTGCGACAGGCTGGGGATACTTGTCTGGCAGGATTTTATGTTCGCCTGCGCATATTATCCGGACAGGGTTTGGTTTTTCGAGTCGGTAAAAAAAGAGGCGGCGCAGAATATCGTTCGCCTGCGGAACCATCCATCGCTGGTTTTGTGGTGCGGCAATAACGAAATCGACTGGCAGCACTCAATTGGTCAGGTCGCCAAGAGCAAGAAATTCTACGGCAGGAGTATTTATCATAAAATTCTGCCGCAACTCGTACACGAGCTTGACCCGAGCAGGGATTATATTCCATCGACGCCGCTGGGAGTCGGCAAAAATACGAACGAGCCGACGGCGGGGACGGTTCATCAGTGGGAAGTATGGTCGGGATTTAAGCCCATAGACGATTACCTTTCGCAGGTGCCGAGGTTTGTGGCGGAGTTCGGATTCCAATCGCTGCCGTGCAAAAAAACAATTCATAATTTAATCGGCGATAAGCATATCGCGGGGTTTTCTCTTGAAAAGCATAATTATCAGCCGAACGGAACGGGCAGGCTGCAATATTATATAAATGAAATTTTCAGGCCGCCGGCGAATATCGATGAATTTGTATATCTGTCGCAGGTTGTGCAGGGGCGGGCGGTTCGCAAAAATGTCGAGCATCTGCGGGCGAATTGCGATATTAATTCGGGAGTGATGTTCTGGCAGTTTAACGACTGCTGTCCGTCTATGAGCTGGTCGTGCATCGATTACGGCGGAAGAAAAAAGGCGCTTTATTATTACGCCCGAAGATTTTATGCGCCTGTT